>DAINBR010000225.1:0-5954 GCA_036732865.1 Bacteroidota bacterium
CAGGGATGGTGTGGGAAAGCGGCTGAAGGGATTTGAACCATCGGCGTTGAGCTATCTGCGCGCGTTGCCGTGGCCGGGGAATGTGAGGGAATTGGAGAATGCGGTGGTCCGGTCCATGGTCGCTGCACGTGGAGAGTACGTTACGGCCGATGACCTTCCATCGGATCTCCACATCCCGGCCGGCGATGACATGGGTCCGTTACCTTCGACGTACCAGGAGTTCCTGGAACGGAAGCGTGCACTCAAGGATGCATTCCTGCGGAAACTGCAAACTGCATTCTTGCTCGAGGGGCTTCGCACGAATCATTGGAACGTATCGCAGACCGCCCGAGCGTTGGGGATGGACCGGCGAATGCTTCAGAACATGATGAAGCAGCTGGGCCTCAAAGAGGCGCAGCCGGATCCACCAAGTGACACTTCGATCGACTGAGATTCCCGCACCCTTCGATTGGCACTCTTCCGCTGCGATTGACTGCTACCACTCTGGTTGGATTGCCGTTCTGCGAGGTTTTTGACTGCACCTCAAACCCCTGCAGCATCGGCCGTTTGCCCCCTGTGGTACTTCCCTTGCGAATTTTTTCATCGCATGGTCAAACCGATCTTCCCACAAAACTACCTTGTTCGGCCTCAAAACGCACACCCTTGTCATGGCACGCTTCTTGAAATATCTTGTGTACATGATACGCAGACGCCATCAAGTTTTTCTGGAGAGGGATTGACCCAATGTGGCAGGCATGGACCATCGGTTTTCTCGGTCTCTTGTACATCCTGATGGCATTCTTCTCCATGAGTTCATTTGATCGTACGGTCACCGTTCTGGGAATGGGCCTGATCGCCGGCTTTGCGGGGTATCAGCTAAGGGAACCTCGGCGGCTGCATGGCTGGTGTGCAGTCTTCCTCGCTTTCTGGATGGTGGCAGGTGAGTTGGTTCCCGCTCTTGGCGAGGGGATCGCACGCCAGTGGAATGTGGCACTGTCCGGCGTGCTCTTGACAATTGCCGGATTCTCTGCCTTGGGAGGCGAACGTCAATCGCGTCAGAGTACAAAAACGGCGACAGGATAGGAGGCACACGATGACAACGGCAGCCGGCATTTTCAACTACCTGACCGATAACTCGGTGAATTTCCGCGTGCTCACTCATCCGCCGATCTTCTCGACGCAGGAATTGGCCAGGGTGAACCATGTCATGCACGACGAGGTCGCGGAGTACGCGGTCTTCAAGGCGGATTACCGTTTTGTCATGGCCGTCGTACCGGCGGGAACGGTCGTCAATGAGAGGGCCTTACGTCAGCTGCTTCACGTCAGGGAGCTTGCCAGGTCCAGCGATTGGGACATGGAGCGGTTGTTTCCGGAGTGCGAAATTGGAGCCGCTCCGCTTCTTGGCAATCTATTTGGCCTTCCGGTGATTGTAGACAGCAGATTCGAGAAACAGGAGAGGATCGTATTCTACGTCTGCGTTCGATCGACCTCTGTCATGATGAACTGGCGGGAGTACAAGAACTCAGTTGATCCAATCATCGCACCGATCGCAGGACCATCCGTCACAGGCAAGGCGCTGGAGTTGCAGGAGGAACCCTATGCCCACGACATGTGATGCCATGACCACCCGAACAATCTTCATCGCCGAACAGGATTTTGCCCGGGTTACCCCCGGTTCTGGCCGCGCGGTCCCGCCAGTCCCGCCTGTTCTGCCTCTATTGCTTCGAGCGTTTTGCCCCTGGTCTCCGGTACACGCAACAGGATGAACACGAATCCCGCCGCGCAAATGGCAGCATACAGCCAGAATGTCCCCGCGGCTCCGAGTGTTCCGTTCAGCAGTGGAAACGTGTACGTCAGAAGAAAACAGGCACTCCACAGGGCCGCGACGGCCACAGAAACCGCCGCCCCGCGAATCCGGTTCGGAAAAATCTCTGCGATGAGAACCCACGTTACCGGAGCAAGGGAAAAAGCGTAGCACGCAATGGTGGCCAGAACACATGTCACGACGACGGGGCCTGACCAGTGATACTGGTAGGAAAGGCCGATGAGCAGATGGAAGAACCCAATCCCGGCGCAACCGATGAGCATTAACGCCCTTCGTCCGAGACGGTCGACGGTCTGAATTGCGACGATCGTGAAAACCAGATTGACCATCCCTGTGATGACGATCGTGAACATGATGGAGCTCACCCCGTATCCCGCCAGGCGGAATATCTCCTCCGCGTAATTGAAGATCACGTTGATGCCGCTCCATTGCTGTAGGACCGCGAGAACTATGCCGGTGAGCAGGAGTCTCATCATTCCCGGTCTGAGTAACTCGCCGAAGTGTACCGCCTTGATCTCCTCAGCGGCCAGACTCTCCTGAATACTGCTCACTTCGGCCAGGGCGTGGTGTTCGCCGCCAATTCGTGCAAGAACACGTTGTGCGGGTCCGGGGCGCCCGTTCTTGACCAGCCAGCGGGGACTCTCGGGAAGTGTCAGGGATCCCCCGAAGAAGAGGAATGCAGGAAGCGCAACGGCTGTGAACATCCATCTCCATCCCACCTGCCCGTTCCAAGATAACCGTATCAGTTCGGCGGTCGCCCCATCGGGAGCCGGCTCGGCTATCTGCCAGTTGACAATCTGTGCCGCCAGAATGCCGATCACGATTGTGAACTGGTTAATTGCCACAAGGCGTCCCCGCATATGCGCAGGTGAGATTTCAGCTATATAAAGAGGGGAGAGGACAGAGGCCATGCCGATAGCCACACCGCCGCAGATTCTCCAGACCACGAACATCGGGAAGTTGCCGGACCATCCTGTAAGAATTGAAGAAACCACAAAGAGGGCGGCGGCGGCAACCAGCAATTTCTTGCGGCCGAGCAGGTCGCTC
Organism: Bacteroidota bacterium; assembly: GCA_036732865.1. Taxonomy (GTDB): domain Bacteria; phylum Bacteroidota; class Ignavibacteria; order UBA10030; family UBA6906; genus Fen-1255. The sequence continues at coordinate 2,852 of DAINBR010000225.1, forward strand.
AGCCCGCCCGTGACGACCGCGCCGACGAGGCAGCCAAGCAGGGCACAGCTGTTTGCCCATCCGCGTTCCGCCTCGCTGGTGAGCTGGAAGAAAGGCTCGAAGAATGGTTTTGCACCGCCGATGACAACCCAGTCGTAGCCGAACAGGAGTCCACCCATTGCTGCGATGAGGGCGAGTCGCCACACGTATCTCATAGTCGAGGCCGGTAATGAAGTCCCAGGCAGGTGGAACGGACCCAAGTTATCGCATCGCAGTGGGAAAGTCAAACCACCTTGCAGCTCTCGTTATGTCGTCGTACATTTCGCCATCCTGTCCTCTCTATTACCTCTTCCGGAGAATGTACGATGACTTCCAAGGATCGCATGATGTGTGCACTGCACGGGGAAAAGCCGGACCGTCTCCCTGTGACCGTGCATCAGTGGCAGGGGTACCATCTGGACAAGTATCTCCAGGGGGCAACGCCCCTGCAGGCCTTCGAGAAATTCCGGATGGATGCAGCTGTGCAGTATTTCGAGGATATGGGGCAGTTCTGGCTTGTGGAAGCCGACTTCGCAAAGTTCTCGACCCCTCAATGGCGCGACGAGGTCACGGTGGTCAGCAGCGATCCGGACAACCGGATCAACCATCATCTCATTACGACTCCCGGAGGAACGCTCACGTACAAGACTGCCGGCGATCGAAAGACGACCTGGATCACAGAATATCTTGTTAAACACGACGAAGACATCGACTTGTTGCGCCGGTATATGCCCGTCCCATTGCTTGATCTCCGGCCGCTCGCACGGGCATATGAGGAAGTGGGGGAGAAGGGCATTGTGCGCGGTTTCGTGTGGGGAGATCAAGCGGGTTGCTGGCAACATGCGGCATGCCTCATGGATATCACCGATCTCATCCTCAGGACTGTAGATACGCCCGATTGGGTGCATACGTTTCTGGAGATCCTGCTTGAAAAGAAACTCCAGTTCATTGAACGGATGCGGGGAGCAAAATTCGATGTCGTGGAGACCGGGGGAGGATCATCCTCGTCGACGCTGATTTCTCCTGAATTGCACCGCGAATTCTGCACGCCCTACGACCGCAAACTGCACGATGCGTTACATGACCTTGGTTTCACCGTGAGTTATCACACCTGCGGCGGTACACGCGGCATCGAGGAGCTCATCGTTCAGAACGGCGCGGACGCCTCCGAGACGCTGGCCCCGCCGAGCATCGGGGGCAATCAGGAACCATGGGAAGTGAAGGAGAAGGTGGGGAAAAGGATTGCTTTGATAGGCGGGATGGATCAGCACTCCGTGCTGACCAAGGGGAGTGTTCCCGAAATCAAGGCACAGGTGGAGCTTCTGTTCCGGAAGGTAGGCTACGACGGCGGATACATTCTCTCCTGTGCCGACCACTTCTTCGAAACGCCTCTCGAACATCTGAAAGCCTATGCCGACGCCGCAATCGCGTGCGAGTACTCATCATGAAATACCCGGTCTCCTGTGTGTTCTTCCTGATGTTCGCCTCCTCAGCAGTCCTCCCCGCTCAACGGGCTGCACAAGACTCCGTGATCTTCGTGTCCGTGGGCGGCAACGATTCCTGGTCCGGCTCTCTCCCGGAACCGAATGCGGGCAAAACCGATGGGCCTTTTGCATCGTTTGAACGGGCCCGGCACGGAGTCAGGTCCCGGCTTGCTGCCGGGGTGAACCCTTCAGTATTGGCGTGAGCATAGACGAATTTCGCAAATCCCTGAATGACTAGAAACTTGAGTCTGGCCGGCAAAGACCACCTCACCATCCATCCGACAGCGGAAAGCCTTGTCTGGAACAGTGATGCTCATGCGCGTCCGCCCGGTTTCATCATCGCGTGCGACCCCAGGACGCGGAAACTGGAAATCGATGTAGAGCTCAGCTCCGATCCCGCAGCGTTTGCCGGGCGCCCCGGCTTGAAGGACTCCTCCGGATTCTACTTCAGCAGCCGGACGGGGATTTCCGGCATTGTACCTCCCGATAGGAGTGAATGCGGAAAAGGTCGGGAAAGGTTCGTGTACCACGTGCCCGCACGTGTATGGGAGCGGTGCATGGTATTTCCGCGGATATTCTATCGCGCAACCGGCAGATATTCGTCGGGAAAAGTCGTCTGTTCGGCGGAGGTATCCTCCAAGAACGGAATACCGTTTCTACACGGTACGCCTTCAGCTGCATTCTATTTCCCCTCCCGCGCGCTGTCGGATCTCCCCCGCCTTGAGGTTGTCGGCAACACGATCAGGCAGGAGGGAGATTTGCGACCCTGTATTTTGCGTGGAGTCAACGTCTCCGGCTTGAACCATGCGCGCTACTTCCAGGCTGAGATCAGGTCCGAACAGGACGAGAGTGTGGAAGCGCGTCGCATGCGGCGGTGGTACGAAGCTGCTCAAATCACGCCGGCGCTCTTCGACCGTTTGGAGCAGATGCACGTCAATCTTATCCGCCTCCCCCTCAATCAGGACTGGACGCTTCAGGGTTTCCATGAGCCGGAGCTTCCCGAGTTCGCGCAGCCCCGATTGGAGGATGCCCTCCGTTATCTCGAAGACATTGATCAGGTCATCGCCTGGGCTGCGGAGCGCGGCATCTACGTCATGCTGACCCTGCATACCCTTCGTCTCTTCACGCCCGCAGTAGGCAGTGGAATAAGTGTGTGCGATCAAGAGTCTGACTCCTTCCACAGACGTCTGTGTATGGAATCAAGAAAGCAGCCTTACAATGGCCATCTACCCGACCATCATAGCTGGCTGTTCTGGTCAGTGCTCGCACAACGATACCGGGGCTGCACTGCGGTGATGTTCGATCTGTGCAACGAGCCGCATGAGGTGCTGCCGCGGGATAATGAGCGGGGGGAGTACCTCGGAGTCCTTCCGTCTTTTCCGGCAGTGCAGTCCACCATGAAAAGGAGTGCTTATCATTCGTGGTGGGTTTCCGAATGGACGAAGTGGGCTGAGGGACTCGAAGAAGTTGTGCACGGCATTAACAGCCAGGCTCTGGTGTTCATCTCCGGGTTCGGTGGACCATGCTGGAGCGCAACACTTGAAAATCTACAGTTCCGTTCTTACGAACAGAACCCAAATGTTGTCTTTGCTGTGCATTGG
>DAINBR010000226.1:0-5875 GCA_036732865.1 Bacteroidota bacterium
CCGGAAGCGCATTGCATCGCGTGCCACGGAAACGCATCGCTTCGATTTCCGGATCGTTGCGCGACGGTGACATCGTCGGTACCGTCACCTCCAAAGAAGGAATAGACATTGCGCACACGGGAATGGTGATCTGGAAGGATAAGACGGCGAAGTTCCTTCATGCGCCGCTGTCAGGCGGCGCGGTGACGATTTCCGACGGCTCGCTCGCGGAATACGCGGACCGCAGCGAGTCCGTGACCGGCATTGTTGTTGCACGCCCTCTGGCGGTCGAGGGGTAACTCGCATTTCTACTACAATGGAGGTTCCAATGAAGCGTGGTGCGCGGGTAATAGTGGCGGGCATCGTTCTGGTGCTGCTGGCTGCGGCGGCATTCGGTCAGGGCTTGGTCTGGGAGAGTAAACTTGTCAGCAACGGCCGCGAGATGGTCACGCAAACGTACTATGTTCCGAAGAAGCTCAAGACGATGAGCGGCGCCGGTGGAGACTTCGCCATCATTAGAATCGACCAGGAAAAGCTCTACAATGTCAATGCAAAAGATAGCACCTACAGCGTTATGACATTTGACGAGCTCGAGCAGATGAGCAAGAAAATGAATGCCCAGATGGACCAGTTGCAGGGGCAGATGAAGGATATGCCCGAGGAGCAGCGGAAGATGATGGAGAAAATGCTCGGCGATAAGATGTCAGGGTCGAAGAAGGAGCCCAAAATCGATGTCGTGAGGACCGGCGAAAAGAAAACGATCAGCGGATTTGCGTGCAGCCGGTACAGCGTAAAGCGCGACGGCAAGGAAGAAATCTCCGTTTGGGTGACACAGGATGTGAAGAGTTATGCGGCCATGAAGCAGGACATGCTGGAGCAGACGAAGCGGATGTCTGCAATGACGCCGAGCGGTTTCAAGGGACTCATCGAAGCGATGCAAAAGATCGACGGTTTTCCGATCGAGACCGATATGGGCACGATGATGAAGACCACCGTAACGAAAGTCACGACGAAGCCGTTGGCCGCCTCGGAGTTCGAAGTACCGGCGGGATTTACGCAAGTGGAGAACAAGCGTCTCAAGGATATGCGGGACTAGCTGTCCACTGTCCACCCCCTTTCCCGGAGCTGTGGGTGAGGGGGCGGGGTCATACCGCACCGGGTATGTCCAGGGTGTTTAACCCCCTCCGGCACCGCGGTTCCGTGGTGCGCTTGACCATTTCAAACCTCTCCCAGCAAGCGTCGGAGACCGTTGTCAGCGGGTGCCAGACGTGATACTGGATGGCAAGATTCCTGAGTGATCTTCCCGTGATCCCGGTGAGGGAGAGGCGGTACTGGATATCGGAATCTTCGCCGCATCCCGGACCGGTGTAGAGTTCGTCGAAGCCGTTGATGGCAACGAGATATTCCTTCGCAACGGAGAAATTACTCCCGAGCATTCCCCGCACATTGCGCTGAAGGAGACGGCGGAGCCACGCCGGGGGAATTCTAATGCCGTCTTCTATGCGCAGAGCGTCTCCGCGCAAGCCATCCATCCATTCACTCCACCCGTAGCGCTCGAACGCACCGCTTGTGATGCGTTCCTCAGTCAGGGCTTCCGACCATCGCCTGCTCGTTTCAACGCGTCTGCCCAGAAGCACCTTGCGGTCCTCGCGTTGTTGCCAGTGGTCCAGGAGAAAATTCCGGCCCGGAATGCAGTCGCCGTCAATGAACACCAGGTAATCGCTCTGCGATGCACGGATGGCATTGTTCAGCATCGTATTTTTTCGCCAGCCGTGATCTTCATGCCAAAGGTGGCTGATGGGGAGCGACCGGCGGAGCCGGGCCTCATCGATCACCTGTTTCACTTCGACGCCCGAGCCGTCATCGGCCACAACAATTTCGAAGTCACGAAATCGCTGCCGTGCACACGCAGCAAGGATAAGGCGCAGGACCGCAGGCTTGTTGTAGACGGCGATGATCAGGGAGACCAGGGGCTGCATATGGGCCATAAATTGACGTTGGAAGATACGAAAAAGTCATGAAAAGCAGTGGCATCGGTAAGGAGTGAAAAAGGTAAAAGGGGTCGAAAAAGGGGAGAACCAACTGCTCATTTTTGGGTTGACAGTTACAAGGGTCTTCCATAGATTGGGGCCATCGAGATGAAGTGTGTCGCTTCATCTCTTTTAGTCTCTGGTGTTCCGCGCTGCGGCCCCTCAATGACGGAGGTTACCATGCTAGAATCATTCTCGAAGTATGCCGGCATTATCCAAACGGTACTGGGGCTTATTGGCACGGCTGCACCGAGCGCGATCCCGGCTCTCAGCAGCAGTCAGGGCGGCAGCATATTCAATCTCGTTTCCGGAGTTGTGTTGAGTTATCTCGGATTCAAGGGCCCTGAAACGGCGCAGCGCGCTGGTGCTTTGGGTCTCGGTGGTCTCAACGCGCTGGTCGGTGTTCTCGGGGCACTGGGAGTGACCAATATTGCCGGCATAGTGCTGAACGAGAGCACGATCGGGATTATCGTCAATCTGGCCATCGGCGCATGGGGTCTTATCGCCGGCTTCATGAAGAAAAGCGTGAAGTAATTCACATACAAAGAGGGAGGAGTGCTATGCTACAGGACAAATATAAGGCAGCGCTGGATCTTGCACGCCAGCTCGGATTTGCCAGCCTCGACGTGAAGGAAGAAACGGGCAAGCTGCGCATCAAGGGGTCCGCTCCGTATGCATTCGACAAAGATCTGTTCTGGGACGCGCTCAAAGCGGTTCCTACGTGGCAGACTGAGGTTGAAGTAAATATCGGGGTGCAGAAGACAGACGTGTATGGTTATTACACCGTGAAGGCCGGAGACACACTGTCAAAACTGGCGAAGGCACACCTCGGTGATGCGAAGCGCTACATGGAGATTTTCAATCTCAACAAAGGTATCCTGAAGGATCCGGATCTGATCAAAGTGGGGCAGAAGCTGCAACTACCCTCAAAGTAGGAGATTGATCCGCTTCGTTGCACCCGGTCTCACAAGCCCCTGCCTAACGGTGGGGGCTTCTATTTTTCCCACAGCCCGGGAATAGCCACAGCGCACCCGGGGCAGTGCCCCTCTATCAGTCTGTTCGCCTTCACGCTGAATCCCGACCGTTCAATGACGGTTGTCCCGCATTCCGGGCAGCGTGTATCCTCAAGCCGTCCGGTTTGGCCCGGGAGATTGCCGGCATAGACGAAGTGCAATCCTTTCTCGCCGCCGATTTCAGCTGCGCGCCGGAGGAGGAGGGGAGACGTGCGTGGCGGATCGGTCATTTTGTAGTCTTCATGGAACGCCGTCACGTGCCACGGAATGTCGACGGAGACCGAGGCCAGAAATCCGGCAATGTCTGCAAGCTCTTCGGGCTCGTCATTGAACCCCGGGACGACCAGTGTGACCACTTCCACCCAGACCCCCATCTCTCTTAGTCGCTTGATGGAATCCAGGACATTCTCCAATCTGCCTCCGAGCTGCTGGTAATTCTTCTGCCGGAAACTCTTGAGGTCGATCTTGTAACAATCGATATAGGGTCGCAGGTAGTCAAGCACTTCAGGCGTGGCATTCCCGTTGGAAACGTATGAACAACGTATGCCATAGGACTTTGCGAGCTTGAATACCTCCACTGCCCATTCGGTGGTGATGAGCGGCTCATTGTAGGTGCTGGTGATGACGGGAATGTGCTCCTCAAGGGCAAGTCCGACAATCTGTTCGGCGGTGATCCGCCGGGGTTCCGCAGAGGCCATCGGGTCACGAAGGCTCTGGGATGAGTACCAGTTCTGGCAGTAGGCGCAATGATAGTCGCAACCGAGCATGCCGAAGCTGAGGGCTGAAGTGCCGGGAAGCACGTGGAAGAACGGCTTCTTCTCGATAGGATCGATTGCAAGCCCGCTCACATACTCATGGGGGACCATAAGAACACCCCCGGTGTTGAAGCGTACCTTGCAGATCCCTTCCCGTCCGGGCAGAATCTTACAGCGGTGACCGCATGCATAACAATGGACCGTCCCGTTCTCAGCCTTTACATAAAGCTCGCCGGGGCGTGTAAGCTGGTGCAGCGATTCCCGCAATGTCGGTGTTGAAGCCAATGTGCAGTGTTCCTCTCACGTCCTCAAATACGAAGCCCCATTTACATCAATAACACATCCGGTCAGGTAATCAGTGCCCTCCGAGGCGAGGAAAAGCGCCGTACGTGCAATTTCATCCGGCTCGGCGACACGCGCCAGCGGGCTCTGATTGCGGATTTCATCTCCCTCTTCTCCGGCCAGAACGTCTGCAGCCATATCGGTTGCCACCCAACCGGGCGCTATCGCATAAACCATGATCTTGTGAGGCGCGAGCGCCTTGGCCAGGGATTGGCTCATGGCGTTCATCCCGGCTTTGCTGGCCCCATACGCCGGTGCGTCCGGTTCACCGCGAAAAGCCCCGCGTGAAGTAATGTTGATTATTTTCCCGCCTCCCTGCCGTATCATTGCCCGTGCGGCGCCGTATGCCACGTGTGCCGCACCGAGAAGATTGGTATCCAGCGTCCGCTTCCATGCCTGGACCCAGGTGTCAAATCCCACGCTGGCAATCTCGTGCAGCTCAAATATCCCGGCGTTGTTCACAAGCACGTCGATGCGATCCATCGCACCGAGTACTTCACTGACCAGCCGTTGCGCCTCCTCCGGACGGGAAATATCCGCCTGGAACTTCTCGTGTCCGCTTCCGGCAAGTGCGGTGAGAGTCACTTTCGCGCTCACGGCATCCGCATGGAAGTGCACGGCAACGCGGTCGCCGTGTGCTGCAAACATGGTGGCAATTGCCTTCCCGATACCGCGGGAGGCGCCTGTGACAAGTACGACTCGTCTCTTCATAGACCACCTTCTGCTTCGTCGTCGAGATTTCGGTTCCAGAGGAAATGCTTCGTCTCCGCAATCAGTACGCCGCTCAGCACGAGAAGCGAGATCAGGTTGGGGGGAATGGTGTCCCTCGAAAATAGGCAGTTTGACCAAGAGACGCAACAATTTCCGTCGTTTCTGCGTCCTATACTGCATGGGGGAGTGCGCACCATTCCGTTCATTTCACCCGGGTTGTCGACTCTTGCGTGTTCAATCATACATGGGCATTGTGGCCGGACTGGTCCTCGCTTATGGAGTGGGCTTCTCGGGGGACAAGGTTCTTACCCTCCAATCTGTCCGGTTCCCCCCGGTCGTCGACGGTGTCGTCGATGAACTCTGGAATCAAGCTGATTCCACAAATGGTTTCTTTCAATTGCAGCCGTACTTTGGCAAAGAGCCCTCCGAGTTCACGGTGGCAAAACTCCTCGCAACGACCGACGCGCTCTATTGCTTGATGGTCTGCACACAGCAGCATACGGAGATCCAGGACATCAGTTCTGTGCACGATGAAACTAATGGCGACGTTGTGTCACTCATGTTGGATACGTTTGGAGACAAGCAGACGGCCTACAAGTTCGCCGTGAGTGCCGCCGGTGTGCAGGGAGATGCGCGCATGCTGGACGACGCGCGGAACCGCGACTACAGCTGGGATGGCGTCTGGTTCGCCCGGAGCGGTATGTACGCATGGGGATTTGTTATTGAGATGGAGATCCCGTTCAAGTCGCTCCGGTACAATGGCGACCTGCTGGAATGGGGACTGGATTTTGACCGTTGGATCTCCCCCAGGAGTGAGGATCTCTATTGGTCGGCATATGAACAGAACGAAGGGCAACGGATCTCGAAATTCGGTACGCTCCGGCTGAACGGTGCACAACCCACTGTGGAGGGTCTCAATCTGGAAGTGTATCCCGTGGTGCTTACGAGAGCCACCTATGCTGAAAGTGGGAAGTACAACATCAAGCCCGACGCGGGGATCGATCTCTTCTATAATCCATCCGAACAATTGACGCTGGAACTCACG
>DAINBR010000227.1:0-5873 GCA_036732865.1 Bacteroidota bacterium
AAAACGGCGCCGCCAAGGGCGTACTTGGCAATCCGAGGGAACCCCCAGCTCACGCTGAAATCCATGGGGAGGTATGAGTTCTTGGAAATATCCGGCTTGCCGGTGGTGTAGAAGCTGGTGAGTATGAGCCGGGTGTTTTCAATGTTCGCGTACCACATGTCGTTTACATGCCCGCACTCCGAAAAAATAACCTGCTGCGCGTTCGACAGATACGGAAGCAGATCATTTGTCGCATAAGCTGGTGGTGTGGAAAAATCCACGCTCCCGCTCAGGAGCAGCGTCTGCACGCGGGACGGTCGCAACTCCCGGTACTCCTGCGGCAGCAGCTTCGTCGGCCAGCAGCCGTGGTTCAATGGCCCCCAGAGCATTATGCTCATCGGTGAACCCAGCGGCAGGTTTCCCGCATTCATCTCGCGGAGGTAGTCGCGTGTAGAATCGAAGTCCGCGCTCATTGCCTTCGAGGCAGATTCCCCCCAGGTGGTCATCGACGGAATAAAATAGTCGTAGGCCATGGACATCAGTGCGAGGCCGCTGGCGTCACCCTGACCGGCGGCGACGTAGGCATCGAAAACCATCGCCGCGGTGTTCCGGTGAAAGAGAAATCCGAACGTACCCACCTTCACCTTGGCGGGGTTGATGGAGAAGCACAGCCATGAACGCGGCATGTTTCGTAGCACAGTGCTCACGGTCGCATAGAGGTCCGGGCTCCGCAATGACATGGCGGTGTCTTTTGACCAGAGGGCCGCGTATTGCCTCAGCTGTGTGTCAATCATTCCGGGTTCCCAGACAAATCGCCCGGGCGGATTGACGGCGATCATTGCCGACCGGTACACACTTTCCGGATATCGCAAACCATACAAGTACGCAACCCGCGTACCATAGCTTTCGCCCAGCAGGTCGACGCGTGCATAACCCAATGCCGTGCGAACCGATTCGTTGTCATCGATCGTCTCAAGCATTGTGTATCCATCCAGATCAACACCCTCTCTCGTCAGGCGTTGTGCCCCTGCACTGAATGCGCGCGCAAGCCTTTTTATTGACTCTTCACCAAGCACATCCCCGTCTTCCTTAAGGGCTTCCGTCGCTTCCGGGCAATCGAGTTTTACCGAGCCATCCACACCTCTGTAGCCGACGAGCACAAAATCGTGCCCGGGGAGGAATGTCCAGGCTTTTCCCAAATCCCATGAAATGTTACTCGCGCCGGGCCCACCGGCAAATCCGAAGACCGGCTCGGCAGGATACGGTGAGCGGGAATGTATCCGAAGGAAAGGTATGTGGATCAACCGGGCAGCTGACTTGATTCTGTTCTCCGGGACCGTCACTATGCCGAAATCGGCACGGAACCTGTCAGCCCCGATTTCAATGAACCCGGACTCAGTGACGATGCTCCCAGGCTTTGCGTCCGCAGGTGGGAGAGGATATTGAATTCCGTCTTTTCCGCATCCTGATCCCAAGAGCATCATGGGGATGAGGAGCAAGATGGTGATACGTGTTTTCTTCAAGTGACGAGTCCTCAGCTTCTCTGCGGTGACATGTCTTGATTCAGATGTCTTTTGCCTGTTGGAGCGGAGCGTCTCAAATTGCAGTCGAGTGCTCCCAAGCGCGGCGGAGTGTTCCCAGGCACACGTGTGCTCCCACTCCAAATCGAGCGCTCTTACTCCACTGACTTGTCAGGAGGCAATCCCGTTTTCTTGTAGAGATCCTTTCTCGCGCCCTTGTCCTTCACCAGGATTTCCCTCGCATATCCAGCCACGATGACGGCTTTCGCTCGCGGGACCACAATGACACCATCTCCGTCTGCGACTACGACGTCACCGGGACAGACGAGGACACCACCGATAACGACGGGACGATTGACCGATTCGATTTCGTTCCTCCCGGGCCGTATCCCCCTCCCTTTCTCCCGCAGGTACAACGGAACCTTCTCCACCTCGATCTCATCGGTGTCTCGTGAAGAGGCGTCGGTCACCACACCCACCGCACCCAGGCTTTTCCAGTAGAGAATGTTATACGACCCGATCGATCCGATGTCTTTTTCTTCCACATCATCGATCACAACAGCGGATCCCTGTTCTATCACACTCGCAAAGCCTTCATGCGAGTAGGAATTATAGAAGTTGCCTTCCCAATCCTGGAACTTCTGCCCCGGATCGGGTCTGTCGGATTTCTGCGTCGGAACGTACCGTACCGTGACTGCAATGCCTCTGAACTGATGGGAGAACGTCTTGTTGTCAACCCAGTCCGGATGAATGGCCGGATCCACCAGCCCGGTTCCCGGCAGACCTGCCATGTCCATGCCGTCCGAAACGTCAGCGACGCGAAGGCCCTCATACAATTTCAGTGTCCTGGCATTGTCATCGTCCGCAAAGACTTTTGTTTCGATGTAGTTGACCCCCTTCTCCAGCTCCTTTGCCGTTTTTTCCTGCGACTGTGCAATGGCGAGAAAGCCGAGGACGCAACATGCCAGCATTTTTGAAACGCGCATGGAAGAACGCTCCTTTCTGCTGAGAATAGGAATTCATGGCACACACCAAGGTCAGGCAACCGATGAGAGTGATAGCAGCTGTACGGTGGAGATCAGGAAATCGTATGGCATGCATGATGCCTCGTGGAAGAATCAGGCTGCAAAATAGAAGATGCGTTGTACAGTGTCAAGTGGCGCCCCGGGGCGCTCGGGGTCAGACCCGAACCAATTGTCAATAGTCAATAGACCATTGACAATCATCAATCGGTTGGGGTCAGACCCCATGTGCGCATACGGGCAGAAGGGTTTGATCCCGGATTCTCTTTGACTTTTCTAGTCTACCTTATTGATTGTGGACTAATAGCAGGCTATCTTTGCTGATTGAGAGCCGGAGTGTGCCACGCCGCCCGCGTTTGTGAATCCATCCTGGAAAGGCACGCGACAATGAAGAGACGCAACTTCCTGGCAGCGTTGCCGGCAGCCGGCCTTACCGCCGGCAGTTCCACTTCCCTTCTGGCCGGCTGCTCGGGCACCGATAAAGAGGGCCTCACATTCAACGAGTTGGGCCTGGTCGACAAGGTCAAGATGGCCATGCTGACCATGCAGCGTGCCACCTGGGAACAGGGCGTCGCGATGCAGGCATTGCTGGAACTCGGAGAGACCGAGCTGGTGATCCTGATGGCCAAGGACGCCGTGCTCCGGCAATCCAAGGATGGACGGCTGGCAATGCTGGGCGAGGAGTTTGCGCTCAGCGACGCCGCCTCTCCGGGTGAAGCCGTCTTCTGGGCAGCGAAACAGACGGGCGACCCTCTTCTGGAGAGAGGCTACGAAAAGCTCCTCGACTATGTTTTGCACAAAGCTCCCCGTACCAAAGAAGGCATCATCTACCATTTCACCAACCTGCCGCAGATATGGAGCGATATCATCTACATGCTCCCCCCATTCCTGGCGGCGGCAGGCCAATTCGAGGAAGCCCTCAAACAAATCGACGGGGCGAGAGCCTGCCTGTGGAACCCGGACAAGAAACTGTTGTCGCACATGTGGGATTGTGAGAAGAAGGTGTTGGTACGAAAGGAGTGCTGGGGCGTCGGCAATGGATGGTCGGCTGCCGGAATCACACGGGTCATCCGGGCGCTCCCCGCCGGCATGAGTGCTGAACGGACGAAACTTACGGGATATGTCAGGGAGATTATCGACGGGTGTCTCGCACACATTCGGGATGACGGTCTCTTCCACAACATTGTCGATGACCCTCGATCGTTCGTTGAAACCAACCTCGCTCAGATGCTAGCCTATTCAATTTACCGCGGGATTAAAGGCGGATGGCTTGTAGAGCGCTACAGGACCCAGGCCGACAAAATGCGGGCGGCAGCTCACACGAAGGTGGACGCGCTGGGCTTGGTCCAGGGAGTGTGTGGCTCTCCGGAATTCGATCACCCGGGAACCGCCACCGAAGGGCAGGTCTTCTTCATCCTCATGGAAGTTGCTCACGGGGAATTGGCTGCATAGACGTCCGACAATCGTTCAGCGTCGTTTTCATGCGAGCCATGTTCTCTCGTTCTTCTCACAATCAGGTCTTCGATGACAGTTCCGCAAGTTGTGCAAGCCTTACGGAAAAACACCGTCATACTGCTCTTCAGTCTGGCCGTCGCTGCCCCTGTTTCCGCCCAGTTCCTCGACACCTTTGACGACAAGCTTTCGCTGGATGCAGGCGGCGTGAAGGGGTGGACGTTCTTCACTGGCGACGGCGCGGCGGTCATGGATTTCCGGAATACGGGGGGAGGTCATGCCGCTATCTCCGTGGATGCCACGAAAGACACGCGGGGCATCTGGTGGGCATTGATCCGGCGGCGAGTTTCTGCAAACATGAATCTTCGCCTTCTCGGCTCACCTGCGTACGCCCTCCGTATCGAGTCCCGGATCAGGGTAAGCCACGCACCGAGAAGGGTGAATCTCCATCTCAACTCGCAGCGCACAACGGACTTCCACTCCCATCTTGTGGAATTCGACATCCCGGACACGTTGCGCTGGCATACGATAAGCATGACCACGCGGGGCTTCGATGCAGTACCCGGCGATACCGTTTACGGTCAGCTTGCGCTAATGGACTGGGGGCCGGAGAAGTATCACGTCGAGCTCAAGCATTTCAGAGTGGATATCGTGAAGGTGGATTCAGCTGGACCTGATAAAGGTACTCTCGTGCCGTATCACCCCCCGATCCCCAACCCTTTATCGTTTCCGCTTCATCTTCCTGCGATTCAGGATTGCGTCGTCGACACCCAGTATCCTCTCATGAATTTCAACGATTGGAGTGCGCAGGATGGATCCGGGAGAAGCACACTCCTAGCCGTGAGCGGGACACAATACACCATCATGCGATGGGATCTGGGCGTGTTCGCGGGAAAGCGTGCGGAAGGATCCGGGTTGCTGGAGCTGACGGCATTCTCAGTGGAGCGATCGTTGGACCATGCCAAGGACTTCGGCATGGTGAGGGTCACGGAGATACTGGGAGGAGACCCTCAATGGGACCAGAATGATGTCACGTACGCCTCATTATGTCAGGGCAGGAACCCGCACGAGGTATTCAATTCGCAGATGATCATTGACATCGCCGTCCCCGGGGAGCGAGGCGCACCCATGCTTGCGACGATTTCACAGCCCGTCGTGCAACGTCTTCTGGATGGAAGGACGCTTGGCCTGGCCATACAGCCTCTGGGCGCGGTGTTCGTGTCGTTCTATGCCCTGGAAAGTCCCGGTCCACACCGGAGCCCCACGCTGCATGTTCACCTTGGTCCCAGTTCCACCGGGCCGCCCCACTGAACAATGTGAGAATCAACTAGAGGAGATTGTCATGAACGAAGTCTCGCAAAAACTACCGATGAGGGAAAAACTCTCGTACGGCTTCGGTGATCTCGCATCAGTGCTGTACTGGCAGACGTTCATGCTGTACTTCACTTTCTTCTACACGGATGTGTTCATGATTCCGGCCGCCGTTGCAGCCACGATGTTTCTGGTAAGTCGCATATGGGACGGCTTCAACGATCCCATCATGGGGATGATTGCCGACCGCACGAAGACCCGCTGGGGGAAATTCCGCCCCTATCTGCTCTGGCTCTGTATCCCCTTTGCACTCGCCGGCGTGCTGACGTTCACCGTTCCCAACTTCGGGGAAACGGGAAAGCTCATCTGGGCGTACGCGACCTTCAATCTCTTGATGATGCTGTATACCGCAATTAACATTCCCTACACGGCTCTCCTGGGCGTAATCTCCGCGGATTCCAAAGAACGTACGACCGTTTCCTCCGTGAAATTCCTCTTCGCCTTCTCCGCGGGCATTATTGTCTCCGCCACACTGCTCCACATGGTGAAGGACTACGGCGGAGGCGATGACGTCAAGGGCTGGCAGATG
>DAINBR010000228.1:0-4264 GCA_036732865.1 Bacteroidota bacterium
CGGGTATCGGGCAGGGAGCGCTGGGTGCGCTTCAATCTCCGCAGCCACCGCCGGCGGGATGTACCGCGGGCTTGATGGGAAGAAGATGAAACCGATCGCATCTGCGCCGCATTGCACGGCCGCCATGGCGTCAGCAGCTCTCGTGATGCCACAGATCTTGATCTTCATCCGGCGCCTGCTTTCCCCCCGAGCAAAGCCCGCAACGCAGCCCCGGGATCATCCGCATGCATAAACGCTTCACCCACCAGAACGGCGTGCACTCCATGCTCCTCGAGCATCTGCAAGTCTGCTGCATCCCGTATGCCGGACTCGCTCACGATGACCGTTCCCGAGGGAACCAATCCCGCTAGCCGGAGCGTCACCTCGAGGGTCGTGTTGAACGTCGACAGATCTCTGTTGTTGATTCCCAGGATCTCCACGACCCCCTTTTCCAGCGCTTCAAGCTCGCGCTCATCGTGTATTTCTACAAGTGTCTCCAATCCAAGACGTTCCGCTTCCTCCTTCAATTCGAACAGCCTTTGACTGCCAAGAACAGCGGCGATGAGTAGAACGGCATCCGCCCCGTATGCTCGCGCCTCCGAGAGTTGGTACGAATCTATGATGAAGTCTTTTCGCAATATGGGGGCCGCATGGCCCTCGCGAGCCTGCAGGAGATAGTCGATCCTCCCTTTGAAGAATGGCTCATCAGTCAATACAGACAGGGCTGCGGCCCCAGCCCTGACATAGGAGAGCGCGATTGCGCCCGGGTCGCAATCGGCCCGGATCATTCCTTTCGAAGGAGAGGCTTTCTTGATTTCGGCGATGACCGCCGGCGACCGCGAGATCAGCGCAGCCCTCAGTGATCGTCGTGGCAACTGGTAGCCCGGCAACTCCATCAGCTGAACTGGAGGAATTCGCTTCCTGCGGTCGCTGACCTCTTCTTTTTTTGCTTGAAGGATGCAGTCGAGGTAAGTCATGGGCGTTGAGTGAACTCTACAAGATTCTTCAGAGTCCGGCGTGCCCTGCCGGAATCGATGGACTCCGCTGCAAACTTCGTTGCTTGTTTGAAGTCTCCCGCCTTGCCGGCAACATGTATGCCTAGCGCCGCATTTGCCAGGACGACATCCCGCCCGGGAACCGGCTCGCCATTGAGGATGTTCATCGCGATAGCGGCATTCTCACCCGGATCTCCTCCACGGCTGGCGCCCGGAACCGCCCGCGGCAGTCCAAAATCCCCCGCATCAATCGGGTACCGCCTCACTGTTTCCGCCGCTCGTACGTCATGGATATGTGTCTCTCCATCGAGACTCACCTCGTCCATTCCGTCACCTCCGCTGAGGACATACGCCCGCCAGGTTTCCATTTGTTTGAGTGCTCCGGCCATCTTTCCCGCGATCGTGGGGTCGTACGTCCCCACTACCTGGCGCCGAACACCCGCCGGGTTCGTCAACGGACCCACCACGTTGAATATCGTCCTGATGCCCATCTCCTGGCGGGGCTTTGCGGCGTGCTTCATAGCCGGATGAAACAGCGGTGCAAAAAGGAAACCGATACCGACGATGTTGACGCAGGCCTCCACACGCCCCGGCGGAAGTTGCACGTTCACTCCAAGGGCTGAAAACAGATCTGCGCTTCCGCACCGGCTTGAAACTGAGCGGTTACCATGCTTTGCCACGGTGACACCAGCTCCTGCGGCAACGATGGAAGAAACGGTGGAGATGTTGAACGTACCCATTCCATCGCCACCGGTTCCGCACATATCGATCGCGTCGGGGTCGTCAGCTGCAATCTTCACAGAGTGGTGCCGCATGGTGCGCACGAAACCGACAAGTTCATCTTCGCTTTCACCTTTTGCCCGGAGCGCCACTAGCAATGCGGCTATCTGGGATTCGGTGGCCTGATTCGTCATGATCAGTTCCAGAGCCCGCGCGGCCTCATCCGTCGTGAGATCATGGCCTTCCAGACATTTTTCGATAAATGCTTTCATGTTGTACTCTCCATCCAGTTCAACAATAGTTGCCGGCCCTGGACAGTAAGGATCGATTCCGGATGAAACTGTACTCCCTGGATCGGCAGAATCCGATGGCGCACTCCCATGATGATGCCGTCGGATGTCTCGGCAGTGATCTGCAAGTCCTCCGGAAACTCCTCACGCGCAATGACAAGCGAGTGATACCGCGTGGCGTCGAACGGGTTCGGGAGATTTCGGAAGAGATCCCCATCATGATGGAACACTTCGGACGTGCGGCCGTGCATCAACGAAGGAGCAGGGACAACGTGCGCGCCAAAGGCGGATCCGATTGCCTGATGGCCCAGACAGACGCCGAGAATCGGCACAAATTCGCCGCAACGCCGAATCACCTCGACAGTGACTCCCGCACCCTCGGGTCTTCCAGGGCCCGGCGAGAGAAGGATACGTGCAGGAGGATGCAGCAAAATTTCTTCCACAGTGACCGCATCATTACGGCGCACGATGATATCGTCGCTCATTGTCCCGAGCATCTGGACGAGATTGTAGGTGAATGAGTCGTAGTTGTCGATCACGAGGGTCATCCTGCACGCCTCCTGTCACGTTCTGTGAGTCGCGGTGAGAGCAAACCTGACGCGGCGAGATCAACCGCTTCAAGAAGAGCGCGGGCCTTGTTGACGGTCTCGTCGTACTCACGGGCGGGATCCGAATCTGCGACAATCCCCGCACCCGACTGGATCTTCAGGGCGTCTCTGTGGGCCACAACGGTGCGGATGGCAATGCACGTCTCAAGAGCTCCGTCAAGTCCGACATAGCCTGCCGCTCCGGCGTATGCCCCACGGGGAAAGGACTCCAGTTCCTGGATGATTCCCATTGCACGCACCTTGGGTGCACCCGAGACCGTTCCTGCAGGAAAACAGGCCTCTAGAGTGTCCATCGCGGAGAAACCACTCCGAAGACGGCCCCGCACTTCCGAGACGATGTGCATCACATGCGAGTAGCGATCCACCCGTTTGAAGATCGGAACCTCCACAGATCCATATTCGGCAATGCGCCCCACATCGTTGCGCCCCAGATCGACAAGCATTACGTGTTCCGCAAGCTCTTTGGCATCGGCGAGGAGTTCCATTTCGAGCATTTCGTCTTCCTCTGGTTGCTCCCCCCGCCGGCGTGTCCCCGCGATCGGCAACACTTCAACCACGCGGTCGCGTAAGCGGACCAGCACTTCAGGCGAGGAGCCCGCCAGCTTTGTCTCGCCGAAATCCAGATAGAACAAGTAGGGAGACGGATTGATCATGCGGAGGGCGCGGTACACAGCGAAAAGATCTCCGGAAAATATCCTGCAGACACGGCGTGACAGCACAACCTGAAAGATATTCCCGTCGGTGATATACTGCTTTGCCCGTTTCACGGCAGAAAGAAAGGCCTCCCGATCGGGTTCATCGCGATCACTCGCGGAATCACACGAAAAGGATGTCGGACCGAAATAGGGATGACGCAGTCTCAGCTCAAACTCGTTGAGCGAGCTTAACGCGGAATCATACTGCGCTTCAAGGGGTTCACAGGAATCCATGAACGCATTGTGGATGATCGTCATCACCTGCAGCCGATGGTCGAATTGCACCACCGTGGCGAACAATCCAAGAATGGCATCGGGCTCGTCGTTTGGCCCCGGCGCTGGAATCGGAATCCGTTCGAGTGATCGGACGGCATTATAGCCGATGTACCCAACAAGACCTCCCATGAGGCCATGAGGCTCAGCGAAGGGCGCAACACGGTACCGACCCAAGATGCCGCGCACACAATCGAACACGCTCTGCTGCCGAGTTGTGTTGCGCCCGCCTTCCTGAACGGTGACACTGTTCCCCCTCGCCTGCACGAGAACGCGCGGGTTGATGCCGATAAATGAATAACGGCCGATCTTCTCGTCGGGTTCGACGCTCTCCAGTATGAACGACGGAACGCCCTCCTTCCGCAACGCAAGATAGGCCGACACCGGAGTCAGCGTGTCAGCCATCGATCTGCGAACCAGGGGAATGACGTTGTGCATTGCCGCAAGGGCTGAGAATTCCTCGAACGAGACCATAAGCCTCCGTGTATAAAAACGAAAAACCCTTCCCGGATACCGGAAAGGGTCGTGATGTTGCACGATGAAACTATGCCAATGCTATCCGCCTACCGGCCTCCTTGAGAAAATCGTGCGCCACCACCAGCAGTGGTTTGGGTTCAGGCTAGCGGTATGGACGGACTTCGTGTTCATGATGTCAAATGAGTATACGTGTTCGGACACTAAGAGTCAAGTGGGTGGCAATGGAA
>DAINBR010000228.1:4364-5856 GCA_036732865.1 Bacteroidota bacterium
CCAGAGATAAGGACTTCTAGCTAAAACAGCAACCGTAAACTGATACGCTTATGATCGAGGTTGAAGCAGCATGCAATTTATTCCGAGAGCAGCAGATCTGAATTGCGATAGCATGTCCGGCGTCCCTTCTGATAGCAGTAGCCGTCTTGTGGCTATGCTCCGTGCTCCCGGCTCTATTCGCGCGAGGAGGCTGTGAATCCAACCGACACGAAGGCCGAGCGATGCCGGTCCGGGAACTATTCAAGTGGATTGAGCGCCTACTTCAGGGGGCGCCTGATGCGATCACCAGGGAAGACATAGACTATGCTCGCAAGCTTGTTGCCAAACCGACCTGGTCATTCGGGGTATCCCGGCCTCCACTCCTATTGGGCAGTGTCTTCACGGGCATTCAGATAGCAGCACGACCTTAAAGTGTATTCTATTGGAAGAATGACCTTAAAGTGTATTCTATTTGCTTTTTTCAAGTCACCCATGTATCTTCACAGCCCCCAGTGGACCGTCATGCTAATCGATATGGAGGTTGGTCAATGGAAGCCAGTAAACTATCCATTGCACTGGACTCCGCTCCCCGCTATATCACGCCGGGGGGTATGAATTCATTGCAAGACACCAACACCCGGAGGTGAGAATGGCTGCTCGAATGCTCTTTTTGCTCTCCGTTCTGTGCTCGCCCTTGCTCCTCTTTGCACAAATCGAGGATGAGGCTTTGACAAGAGGCTGGCCTAACGGACGTTATTGGGAAAAGCTGGATGAGCAGGGGAAGATGTTCTGCATCTACGGTGTATCGTCTGGAGCGGTACTCGTTCTGGACAAAATTCTAGATGCGAACATTGGGCGTGAAGTACGTGAACGAATAAGGCCGATAGAGAGCGTTATTAACCAAAGGGGGTTCAGACATGGCGATGTTGCCGAACATGTAACGGCTTTCTATTACGATAGGTCCAACATGGACATACCTATAGCATACGCCTATGTGTATGCCGGGAAGAAAATGAGAGGCGAGCGTCAAAGGAATCTGGATGAGTTTACCTCCTCGTTAAGGAAGCGGTGGAATGCAAGTAAGTAGGACGAGTAGGTAAAGTTCACAGAGCCACAGAGTGAGCGGAGCAATTGATTTTGTCATGATGCTTCCGTATATCGGGAATGCCTAGCAACGTTGTCACCCAGTATCCCGTGTAACAACGGGAGAACCCTTCACATGGAATGGGTTTGACAGTTGGGCGTTACTGGTAGCTGTAAAAGAGAATGAATCCAAGCCTTCAGCGACTCTTTGAATGGTTGGTTTATTTTGAAAGTTTCTTCGTGGTTTTTACAGACTCAGCGACTAGTTCTTTCAAGACCTTTTTATCCACATCATCCAATTTCTTGATATATAAACATCCTACGCTCGTTTTATATTTGCCGAGTTTCTTTAGTAAATCTCTATGGAAATCAAAACCTCCCATAATGTATAGCGTCAGGTTCTGTTTACGAGGGGAGAAGCCAGTCAGCA
>DAINBR010000229.1:0-5840 GCA_036732865.1 Bacteroidota bacterium
GGGCCCCAAGGCGTTCGAGCAGGCGGCCGGCTTCCTGCGGATCCACGGAGGTGTGAACCCGCTCGACAATTCTGCGGTGCATCCGGAAAGCTATGGTGTGGTGGAGAACATCCTGCGCGACATCGGACTGACCGTCAACGAACTGGGGAGCCATCCGGAGAAGCTGAAACACGTGGAGGTGTCGAAATATGTCGGCGGGCCTGTCGGCGAACCAACGATCAGAGACATCCTCCTCGAACTCCAGAAACCCGGCCGCGATCCTCGCGCGGAGTTCAAATACGCGAGTTTCAAGGAAGGAGTGAAGGATCTCAAAGACCTGACTCCGGGCATGGAGCTTGAAGGAGTCATCACGAATGTGACGAACTTCGGGGCGTTCGTTGACATCGGCGTACATCAGGACGGTCTGGTGCATGTGTCGCAGCTCGCCGATCAATTTGTTGACGATCCGAAGAAGGTCGTGAAGGTGGGGCAGGTGGTACGTGTGCGGGTACTGGAGGTGAATGAGGCGTTGAAGCGGATCAGTCTGACGATGAAATCACCCGGTGTCCGGCACAAGCATCAGAGCCATCATCCGCACAAGAAAGCGAAGCCCAAAGCGGGGACGAAGGAGGTGGAGAAGCCGGGGCGGTTCACGATTGATGATTTGAAACACAAGTTCAACAAGAGATAGCCGTCAGGCGGGGCTAGGTGGGTGGGGTCAGACCCCTGGCGCACAGGGGTCTGACCCCTCTGCGCATTTTTTTGCTTGACAACCCCATTTTTCCGCAGTATATTTGTACATTGTCAGATGTCATACATGTTACATCCCCCCATTCCCAACGCGGAAAACCAAATTGTTCCAAAAAGTAGCTGCCCGTAGACTGCTCAGCCAGACCGTCGTTGAACAGATTGAACAGGCCATCAAGGATAAGATCCTCGGGCCGGGCATGCGGCTCCCCAGCGAAATGGAGCTCTGTAAATCGTTCGGCGTGAGCCGTACCGCCGTCCGTGAGGCCCTACGCATGCTCAGTGCCAGGGGCCTCGTCAAGATCGAAAAGGGAAAGGGGATGTTCATCAACACCCTCTCGGCCGCAGCCGTTACGGACCCGCTCAGGCTCTATCTGAGCATGAACTACGAAAAGGTCTTCGTGCTGGATGTCATCAGGGCTCGGCAGGCCATCGAGCCGTCCATCGCTGCGGTGGCTGCGGCGCAGCGTACCGATGACGACATCCTGAAGCTCCGGCAGGATGTCGAGGAATTGCGGAACGCGTCAGAGGACTACCTGCAGCTGGCGGGGCTGGACATGACGTTCCATCTCGACATCGCGCGGGCGTCGCAAAACCCGCTGATGCCCCTGATCATCGATCCCATTCATCGTCTCATGCCTGAAAT
The DNA here is from genome assembly GCA_036732865.1 of Bacteroidota bacterium. Classification (GTDB taxonomy): domain Bacteria; phylum Bacteroidota; class Ignavibacteria; order UBA10030; family UBA6906; genus Fen-1255. The sequence continues at coordinate 1,373 of DAINBR010000229.1, forward strand.
CAAGTCCTCCGTGTACGCCACCGTTGAGCATGCGCGCGAGTCCGCGCTGGAATGGCATTCGCGCATCACCGAGCGGATCGTCGCAGCGGACGCCCCCGGTGCACGCGATACCATGGCGGAACATCTGCGCATCGCCGAGGAACACGCACGGCAAATGCTTCAAGCACAATCTCGCAAGTCAAAGGAGTCAGCAGGATGAACGGCAACGTTGCGTTAGTCACCGGAGGAGCGCGGGACATCGGTCGCGCGATCTCCCTGAATCTTGCCCGACGCGGAGCGGCGGTTGCGGTGAATTATTTCGACAACCCCGGAGACGCCGAGGAAACCGTCCGGATGATTACCGCCGTGGGAGGGAAGGCCGTGGCGTTGCAGGCGGACGTCACTCGCCCGGAGGACATACGACGGCTGGTCAGGGAGACGCTTGAGCTTCTTGGTTCTTCGATCCACATACTCGTGAATGTTGCGGGGGGGCTCGTTGCCCGCAAGACGATGGCAGAGATGGATCAGAAATTCTGGGAGTTTGTCCAGCTGCTAAACCTCGGGAGCGTGTTTCTTGTGACCCGGGAAGTGCTGCCCCACATGCCGGAAGGCGGAGCCATAGTGAATTTCTCTTCGCAGGCGGGTCGCGACGGCGGCGGGCCGGGCGCAATTGCCTATGCCACAGCGAAAGGAGGCGTGATGACCTTGACGCGGGGCCTCGCGAAGGAACTCGGCCCGCGCAAGATCCGGGTGAACTGCGTTGCACCGGGGATGATCAACACAACGTTTCACAACGTCTTCACCAAACCTGAAGTGCGTGAGCGCGTAGCGGCGGGCACACCACTGCGAAGAGAAGGGGAAGCTCCCGAGGTGGCCGCTCTGGTGGCATATCTTGCTTCTTCCGAATCCTCGTTCATCACGGGCGCTTGTGTCGACATCAACGGCGGAACATACTTTTCCTGAAAGGAATGCCAATGCGTCTCCTTGCACTCCTCTTCGTGATGACGACGCTCGCGGCAGGTCAACCGCGTCCATCGCTGGTGATCACCCGCAGTGAAGCACAGGCGATGCACGCGGCGCTCGGATCGGTCCCGCTGCTGGATTCCACCTACGCGCGTGCCCGGGCATTGCTCGAAGACGCTTTCGCGAAACCGATGGACGTCCCGCGCCCGGTCGACGCGGGTGGCTACACGCACGAGCGGCACAAGCTGAACTATACGCAAATGCAAACTGCGGGCGTGCTGTACGCGATGACCGGAGAACCCCGTTATGCACAGTTCGTCCGTGACATGCTTCTTCTGTATGCGGAGTTGTATCCGACCCTCGGGCTCCACCCGAAGGCCAACTCGGAAGAGTCCGGCGGGCGGCTCTTCTGGCAAACCCTGAACGAAACCGTCTGGCTGGTGCATGTCGCTCAGGCATACGACTGCGTGTATGAAGCCCTCGCCCCTGCCGAGCGCCTGCGCATCGAGAATTCCGTGCTCCGCCCGATGGCCGGATATTTCACCGGACCCCATGCAGCCGAACACGACCGGATCCACAACCACGGCACCTGGATGGTCACATCAGTCGGGATGCTTGGATTTGCTTTGCGGGATGCCGATCTCGTGGACAAGGCCCTGTTTGGAACAAAGAAAGACCGCAAGGGAGGATTCGTGCGGCAGCTTGACCTGCTCTTCTCACCGGACGGCTACTACACCGAAGGCCCTTACTACACACGGTACGCGCTGATGCCGTTCTATCTCTTTGCGCAAGCGATAGACCACAACCGTCCCGAGATGCACATCTTCGCCTACCGCGACAGCATCCTGGCCAAGGCCCTGACGATCGGAGTGCAGCAGCTTACGCCTGCCGGGCGTTTCATCCCCTATAACGATGCATTGAAAGAAATGGCCATCACGGCGAAGGAAATGGTGTCCTCGCTGGACGTCACCTATGCGCGGGGCGGCCACAATCCCCAGTTGCTCGACATTGCAGAGCGCCAGGGCGTCGTGATGTTGAGCGGCGCCGGGCTGGAGGTCGCCCGGGATATCGCTGCGCGCAAGCAACACCCCTTCCGGTTTGCGAGTGTCGAGTTGCTTGACGGACCGGAGGGGAAGAGTGGTGCCGTGGGGCTGCTCCGTGCCTTTCCGGCGAACGAACAGTCTCTCCTGGTGCTCAAATACGCGGCGCAGGGAATGGGGCACGGACATTTCGACCGGCTCGGCTTCTCACTGTATGAACAGGAGCGTGAGGTAATTCAGGACTACGGGTCTGTGCGATTCATCAACGTGGAGCCGAAATTCGGCGGACGGTATCTGGAGGAGAACAGGACCTGGTCGAAACAAACGATTGCGCACAATACCGTGACCGTGGACGAGCGATCACAGTTCGAGGGCAGCACGGCGGCTGGCGAAAAGTCCCCGGGGGTGAGGCATTTCTTTGCCGCCGGCGATGCGGCCGTACAGGTGATGAGCGGCCGGGAAGGCGCGGCTTACCCCGGTGTGCAGATGCAGCGGACGATGGCACTTGTGCAAAGCCCGATGTTCTCACGCCCCGTTGTCATCGATGTCTTCCGTTGCGTTTCCGCAGCTTCGCACACGTACGACTTGCCGTTCTACTATATGGGGCAGCTGGTGAACACCAGCGTCCGGTATGACGCGGCGACGGCAATGCGCACGCCGCTGGGTACACGGGACGGCTATCAGCATCTCTGGCGGGAGGCATCCGGACGCACCGATGGGACCGTGCAGTTTTCGTGGTTGCAGCACCGGCGCTACTACACGGTGACCAGCGCGGCTGACTCCGGGACCGAAGTACTCTTTGTCCGGATCGGCGCAAACGATCCAAACTTCAACCTGCGCAACGAGCCCGCAGTGATTTTGCGCCGTGCGGCGCGGTCGACTGTGTTTGCATCGGTGATCGAGCCCCATGGAGAATTCGAACCGGTGCAGGAGATCTCGAACGACGCCCAGCCACGCGTGCAGAACGTGCGGGTGATGGCCGCGACAGAAGAGGGGACGGTCGTCGAGATCACCGGCAAAGGCGCCTTGCGTTGGCGCTTCATGGTTGCGAACGGAGCGCCGGATCCCACGGTGCGGCACACGATTGAGGCCGCCGGGGAACTCTTCTCCTGGACCGGCCCGTGGGCATTACAGCAGTGACAAGGGGAGGGTGTTGACAGACGGCCTTCACACAACGAGGAAGCACGAGCATGAATTCTCCGAATGATCCGCAGCGATTCCTTCCGGGAGACGGCTGTGCCTGGGAGAAACCCGGGCCCGGAGTCCGCCGGCAAATCCTGGGTCATGACGACCAGCTGATGATGGTGCGCGTGCAGTTCGAGAAAGACGCAGTCGGGTATGTGCATACACACCCGCACCGGCAGGTCACGTATATCGAGTCGGGGTCATTCGAAGTGATGATCGGGGATGAGAAACAGGTGCTGAAAGGCGGTGACTGCTACTTCATACCGCCGGATATCCCGCACGGTGTGGTGGCGCTCGAACTAAGCAGTCTGCTGGATATTTTCACGCCTGCGCGCGAGGATTTTCTCGCCCGGAAAGGGTAGTCCATGCGCATTGTCAAGGGCGTACGGTGGTGGATCGTCGCGCTTATCGGGCTGGCCACTATCATCAACTACATTGACAGGAATTCTCTGACCGTGATGTGGTCGGGCATCTCCGCCGACCTGGGCTTAAGAAAAGAGCAGCTGGCCATGATTATCTCCGCCTTCATGGTCGCGTATGCCGTCGGGCAGGGAGTGTCGGGCAAATTCTTCGACTGGCTGGGCACACGCATCTCGTTTGTCATCACGATCGTGTTGTGGTCAATATCCTGTGGGCTGCACGGCCTGGCACGCAGTGTCACGAGCTTCGCCGTCGTACGGGGAATGCTCGGGTTCAGTGAGGCGGGTAACTGGCCGGGCGCGACGAAATCCAATGCAGAGTGGTTCCCGGTCACCGAACGGGCGTTTGCACAGGGGATTTTCAACGCCGGTGCATCCCTCGGTGCTGTTCTCTCTGCACCGGTAATTGCATGGCTGTATTTGCTCGTCGGGTGGCGCATGACCTTCGTCATCGTCGGCGCGATGGGGCTGCTATGGGTGATTCCCTGGCTGATCGTGAACAGGGCAAAGCCCGAGCTGCATCCGTGGCTTTCCGCCGCGGAGCGCAAGCACATTCTCAACGGGCAATCGTCACCGGAGAACCCCAGCGGGGCAGAAGACCGCGCGCTGACAGTCCGTGAGCTCCTGGGCTTGCGGCAGAGCTGGGCCGTGATTGCGTCCCGGTTCTTCATCGATCCCATCTGGTGGTTGTTCGTGAACTGGATGCCCATTTACCTGGCGGAGCAGTTTGGCTTCGATATCAAGCAAATCGGCCTTTTCGCCTGGGTGCCATACGTCGGCGCGGCGGCCGGCAGTCTTCTCGGGGGTTGGTTTTCGGGCTACATGATCGGCAAAGGATGGTCCGTGAACAAGTCCCGGAAGTGGACAATCGTCGGTGGGGGG
>DAINBR010000230.1:0-1675 GCA_036732865.1 Bacteroidota bacterium
ATCCGGCATCCGAGATTCCGTGGACCTGCAGCTTCTCGAGGGGCATGGAGTTCACGCCGTTTTGGTGGGTGAAGCATTTATGCGTGCGGATGATCCCGGGGCTGCGTTGCGGGCTTTGCTCGGGGGGAAAGCAGGTGCCGGATGAAGATCAAGATCTGTGGCATCACGAGGGCTGCAGATGCTCTGGCGGCCGTGCGGTGCGGCGCAGACGCGATTGGTTTCATCTTTTTCCAATCAAGCCCACGCTACATTCCACCGGCGAAGGCTGCAGAGATTGTCGGTGCCCTCCCGGCATCTGTTCTCGCTGTCGGGGTGTTTGTGGATGCCTCCCGCGATTCCATTGTCGATGCCGTTCGCGTGTCAGGAATCGGCGCGTTGCAGCTCCACGGTGACGAGCCCCCTGAGTCAACCTCAGGATTTGGTCTCCCGGTGTTCAAAGCCCACCGGGTGTCGGCAAGGTTCGCAATAGAGTATCTCGACCGGTATGCTGTTGAGGCCCATCTTCTTGACGCCTATGCGAATGGCTCCCGGGGGGGAACGGGCAAACACTTCGACTGGGATGTTGCGGTCCGCGCCCGTCAAGCGCACCGTATCATCTTGAGTGGCGGACTCAACCCCGAAAACGTCGAAAGGGCGATCCGCTACGTGTGGCCCTACGCGGTTGATGTGAGCAGCGGTGTTGAGCGGCAGCCGGGGGTGAAAGACCATGTCAGGATGTGCAGGTTTATTGATATCGCACGCGGCGCATTCGAAAGGAGATCAACTTCATGAGCCTTCCACAAAGTCCGGATGAGCGCGGGTATTTTGGTGAATATGGCGGACGCTTCGTCCCGGAGACTCTCATCGGAGCCCTTGACGAACTCGGTGCGCTTTTCAGGTCGTCGCGAAAAGATCCTGCATTTACGGATGAATATGGCGCGATGCTCAGTACGTATGCCGGCCGTCCGACTCCTTTGACATTCGCCGCACGATTGACGGAGTACTATGGGAGGGCGCGCATTTACCTGAAACGGGAAGACCTCTGTCATACCGGAGCTCACAAGATCAATAACACGATCGGCCAGATCATTCTGGCAAAGCGCTCAGGCAAAAAGAGGGTGATCGCGGAGACAGGTGCTGGGCAACATGGTGTCGCCACGGCGACGGTGGCGGCCAAAGCAGGGTTGGAATGCGTCGTGTATATGGGTGAAGAAGATATGCGCCGTCAAGAGCTCAATGTCCGCCGTATGGAGATGCTCGGCGCACGCGTGATTCCTGTGACGTCGGGAACGAAAACGCTCAAGGATGCGACCAGTGAAGCGTTGCGGGATTGGGTAACCAATGTGAGGAACACGTTTTATATCATAGGATCCGTGGTCGGTCCGCACCCCTACCCGGAAATGGTGCGCGAGTTTCAGAGTGTCATCGGCCGCGAGACACTCGAACAACTTGAAGCGATCGAAGGAAGGCGCCCTGACATTCTTTTGGCATGTGTGGGTGGGGGGAGCAATGCCATCGGATTGTTCCATCCCTTTCTGAATGGTCCAGTGAGAATGGTCGGCGTTGAAGCGGCGGGCCTCGGTATCAGCACGGGAAAGCACGCAGCGACGCTTACCGGAGGCGCACCCGGCGTTCTGCATGGATCGCTCAGCTATCTGCTTCAGGACGAACACGGGCAGGTGCAACTCGCCTATTC
>DAINBR010000230.1:1685-5810 GCA_036732865.1 Bacteroidota bacterium
GGTCTTGACTATCCCGGCGTCGGGCCTGAGCACAGCTACCTGAAGGATGCGGGGAGAGTGGAATATGTTGCCGTCACCGACGACCAGGCGCTTTCTGCGGCGTTGCTGCTGGCGCGCCTCGAAGGGATCATTCCGGCGCTTGAGACGGCTCATGCAGTGGCCTATCTGGAAATTCTCATGCCCGGCACAACACCAAACCAGATTCTCGTCGTCAATGTCTCAGGTCGTGGAGACAAAGACATCACGACTTATGCCCGAACACGATGAACCTCCTCAAAGAACGGTTGATGAGAAACAGACAACGTGGAGTTTCCTCGCTCGTGCTCTTTCTGACCGGGGGATATCCCACTCTCGATAGCACCGTGGATCTTGTGCTCGGACTTGAGGATGGCGGCGCCGATGCTGTGGAAATCGGCATGCCGTTTTCAGACCCGATGGCTGACGGGGCGATGATCCAGCGAAGCTCCGCTGTCGCACTGGCAAATGGAGTCACCGTTTCTTGGATGCTCCAACAGGTTTCAACGCTGCGTGAGCGAACATCCATCCCGTTGATCCTCATGGGGTATGTGAACCCGATATTCCGCTACGGCGTTGACCGGTTCTTTGTAGACGCTGCGGCGGCCGGAGTGGACGGAGTGATACTCCCTGAAGTTCCGCTTGAAGAGTGGGAGCGTTTCCGCACAATCGTTGAAGCACAACGCCTTTGTGGAATCCTGCTCGTGGCTCCCACGACTTCACCGGAGCGGGTGCGTGCAATCGATGAGGCATCTTCGGGATTTCTTTATGCGATATCTTCAACCGGCGTCACCGGTGGTGCTCCTGACGGGAATTCGATGGAGTATATCAAAGAAACGAGGAAGCATGTGAGGAAAAATCCCATGTTGGTCGGTTTTGGCATATCCTCGCCGGACCATGCACGGACATTTGCACGGCTGGCTGACGGTGTCGTTATTGGAAGTGCATTGTTGCGCGAATTGGAGGCGGGACGGCGGGCTTCAGAAGTGTCCAATTGGGTACAAGATTTCCGGGTGGCGCTGGATGACCAGGTTGCGAAGCGATGGGATAGGAGCACCGAACCCCTTCACGCAGAAGGGGTTCTGAGAGTGCACCCACCAGGACCCCGCACAAACACCGTGTGAGGGTTTCGTCCCGCGCTACGCGCGGGACGGGACCTGGAACCCACTGATTAAGAGTCAGACCGTAACAACTCAATGCGCACAGAACAGGGCGCTTTTCGGCAGTCGGGTCTGCTATTAACTGCTATAGGTTGTCACAGATTACCATAGTTTTACTACACTTTCACTACACTCATTCGGGCTGTCGCCTCCCACTGCGAACGAATTTGAGAAGCGGTCGCCTCCGTCACTCCGCGATACACAGCCAAGCCCGGACAGCGCTGCCCGGGGTTCGACCATGATTCACCTACTGTTGGCACACCGAGATTCCACTCAGATTTTTGCACAGTTTTCCGGGCATACACATTCCCATCGTCTAAATGAGTGAACCAGAATTGCGTAGTCTGCTTCCCTGGCGCTGGGCTTCTGCCTGTTTTCAGGTGCAGGCTCAGTTCATCGCTTTCAACGCATGATAGAGCTTCCTGGTTATTTCCGGCATGGCCGCCATGTTCTTCATGTTCAGACCGGAATAGTAGTAGATGATGACGAGACGTTCCGTTGCTGAGAAGTATGCATTCGTGAACATGCTGCCCGAAAAGCCGTTCATTGTATACAACTCGGAGCCTTCGACTTCATTGATAAGCCAGGCAAGACTTCTATCAACAATCTTGAATGCACGTGAAGGAATGTTCTTGATATTCTGGGGACGGAGCATCAGCTCAATTGTCCGGGGTTTCAGCAGTTGACGATCGCGATAGCGTCCATTATTCACGATGACACCAATAAACCTGGCGAAGTCATCCATGGTTGTGCGCAGCATGCCCGCTGGGTACCCCGGCTCCCCAAAATGCTGCACTTTCCTGTATGAAGGGACGCTGTCGTTCGGAGAAAAGCTGTATCCAAAAATAACTCTGCTGGTATCCAGATCCCTGAGATGCCAGCCTGAGTCGTTCATCTCTAGCGGGACCAGAATCCGCCTTTTACAGTATTCTGCAAAATCCTCCCGCGCGATTTTCTCCACCAGATAGCCAAGGAGCGAATATCCGATGTTAGAGTAGCTGTACCGGGTTCCCGGTTCATTTCCGCTGAAATACTCAGGCGCATAGTATTTCCCGCCTGGTGTCAGTATCTCCCTGATATATTCCTCCAGGGGGATCTTTGAATCGCCAAGTGCACTTGGAGGGCGGCTGACGTTTTTGGGAACCGTTAGTCCGGTTCGTGTTACATCCTCAAAACTTGCGGTATGGTTCAGCAGCATTCTGAATGTTATCGGCGTTTCGGGAAAATTGGGGTTCCTCACTTTTATCGGAAGGTATTTGTTGACGTCGTCGTCAAGGGCGAATAGACCTTCTTCATGCAACATCATCAATGCGAACGCCGTCACAGTCTTGGACAATGACATGAGCGGGAAGATACTCTCCCGGTTGAGCGGTGATTTTTCCTCCAGATTGGCATATCCATAGTATCCTTCCCAGACAACCTTGTCATTCTTGATGAGACAGGCCCCCAAACCGACATAGTGCTGAGTACTGAGGATGTTCTTAAAGAAGGTGTCAAGCTCAGCACGCGTGTTCTCATTGGTGATTTGAGAGTGCGTTATCCCCTGAGGGAGAATAAGACCCGTGCAAATGATGAACACCGCCACGAGCAAGGGCGTGCGTTTGAATATCGTCCTCGGTTCCATTCTTTGGTCTCCTTTTTTCAATAACACCGTTAATAAGCCGGCGAGAAGGTACCGTCCACCTCATCGTAAGTCAACCTGAATCCCGATCCCGTGTTGGCCGACTATTTCCACTCGGGATGCCTGGACAACATACTATCCAGGTTTTTGCCCCTCAAAGTACGCCGCACCTCAAGGACAGTCCCTTTGGGGCCGATGAGAATGGGTTTAGGAAAGGCCACGTCGAAGGCAAGTCTGACCTTGTCACCGGGTTTAGCTACCTCCAGTATTTCGTTGACGCGCTGACGTGTAAGCATGTGAGTTTCCTTAGATCGGGGTTCGACCTCCGACAACACAGCTGGAAGACTGCCTGATGTAAGTCATCAGGCGAAGGAATGGACGTCTTTTCGATTGGAGTTGCGCGACTCCGTTCCACACCCGGTTTGACTGACATTCTCGGCCCGGAACGCATTGCTCTAGATGAGAATCAAATACCAAAGCCTCCCCCATCCTTCCGGACAGGAGAGGCTTCAGCGCTGTTCCCCCACACGACTCCTACCCGAGGGCGTACTCTTTGGCGATAGTGTAACGAAGTCGGCATAGATTGTCAACTATGGAAAGAATGTCAAGAGACGACACCTCACCATCAACGGATTGCTGTCTTCGTTCTCTGACATCCCGCCGCATATTCAGGGGTGAGTGCAGTGCATGGGATCCTGTCCACGTCGTCGGAGTGTCTTTCTTCGCTCGCGTGCGTGTTCTATTCAACTATCTGAGCTCTCTACGGGCTACGGCAAATTCGAGTATACACGGGAGGGGGTTAACCAAGCAAGTGGCGTCTGCACATACCCCACAGAGGGGTACGGCGCGCATTGACAATCCTGAACTCTCCCTCAGGCTATCTCCCAAGGTACGAAATCCGCCAAATCAGGTTCGCTCCGTCGTCGGTCACGAGGAGCGCCCCGTCTTTCGTCACGGTCACTCCCACGGGGCGTCCCCAGACGTTCCCTTCGGGTGTCACAAAGCCGGTCATGAAATCTTCATACAAGCCCACGGGAATTCCGTTGTGGAGGGGAACACGGATCAGCTTGTAGCCCGTGCGGAATGATCGGTTCCAGGAGCCGTGTTCACAGGCGAAAGCATCATTGACATATTCCCGCGGAAACTGCGCTCCCGAGTAAAACGTCATCGCGAGCGAGGCCGAATGCGATTGGAGCAGGACGTCGGGAAGGAGGACCTTCCCCCGAAGCTCCGGATGCTCGCCGGCGTGACGCGGATCCTGGTGTCCGCCGAGGGCCACGAGCCCGAGCTCGGAACCGACCCGGTGGGGTTCGCCGACGAGACGGACGG
>DAINBR010000231.1:0-5785 GCA_036732865.1 Bacteroidota bacterium
CGGTGTAGACGTCCGGCGAGTAGCTGCCCGCGGGCCCGTACCAGCCGGCGTCGAATTCCACGTATTGGATTTTATGCCGGGAGCAAAAGTCGATACATTCGATAGCGCCGGCTGTAGAGAGCGTGACTTCCCTCAGGACTTTGCCGGGTTTGATCCATCCGGTGCTCTGGATAGCGCACGGCTCATTCAGATTCAGGAAAATGTCGTTGTGCTCCAGCAGCTCGCCGGGCGATTCCGCCACCATGATGACCCGCCATGGGGTCGTGAAAGGAGACGACTCGGTGACGGGTCCGAAGAGTTTTGCCGCGACCGTATTCTTCTTTTCCGGCGAGAGGACCAACTTCATGCGCGCGTAGTCCACGAGCCGCGCCTCGCCAACCGCGGCGTACAGGCCGCCGGGCAGCAGAAGTGTCAGGGGACGTTCACTCTCATACTCAGGGGTTCTGGGCGACCAGCGGGGCAGTGGAAGCGTTGTCCCGTACGACCAGTCCTGCAAGGACCTGAGGTGATAAAGCTCCTGGGCAAACGGCGTCACATATGCCATCGTTCCCTTTTCGAAGCTGAACTCCGTTTTTTCGTCCTTGATGTGGATGATGGATGTTGAGAGATTTTCAGGGAAGTTGTAGCAAAACGCAGCGCCCTCATTGTATGCCCGGGCTATCAACTGAAGAGTATTGTTCCGGTCGTTGCCCCTCACAAGATCGAACACGCACTCGTTGTAGTTGTCTGTAATCACACTCCGTTCCCCATAGACCGGTTTCCATCGCTCGTTGTGGGATCGACGCGCATGGTCCGTCAATGTGAAGCCGTTGATCCAGGCGGGAAAGTCGAGAGTGATGATGCCGAGTCGCGATTGCAGGACGACGTTTCGGTTCTTGTAGGAAATCGTGTAGAACAGGCAGCCACGTTCCGTAGCCGTGCTGTCAACGGAAAATGTGAACACCAGGTTGCCGTCGGGCGAAAGCACCGTAAGAGTCTGACTGTGCAGAGATATCGAGCAGATGGAAACCAGAAGGGTCGCGAATACCGTTCTCATTGCATTGTCCATGGCGGATCGTTACGGAGTGCTGGAATTCTGAACCTTTAGGATCATTGCAGCCTGTGCCGGCAAAGTTGTTGTCACCGTACCACTTCGCGACACAGTGCGGTCGGTCAGATCGGCCGGATAGGTCAGGTTGTTCACGCGCAAGTAGGCCCGGGAGTGGGATGAGCGGAATGAGATGCGCAGGCGGACATCTCTATCTGATGAGTGGAGATTCGTCACCAGAAAGTACGTGACGCCCGGAATCGACGGGTTGTCTTCAAGATGGGCGACGCCCACCAGGTTGGCGTTCGACACCTTTGTTCCGCCGGCGTCGACGATTGTGATGCCGGCGATATCCGCCCTTGTCGCATTGCCAAGCTCGTTCTGCCCAAAACTCCGCGAATTCACAACGTCGACACCATCCGTTGTTCCCACGAGGCCGTATTCGTCGACGCCTAACGTGCTGACAAAATCGCCGTTGGAGAGGCCGGCCGGTTCGCCCGAGTCTCCGTGTATAAACGACGCGAACCTCCTCAGTGCGGCGACCTTGTGTGCGTGCATATTGCGGAGGGAAAACATCTTTTCGAACTGTCCGGACAAGTCGTGGAATGCATAGAGCGTCTGCTCGCTTTCCGCAAACGGCCCTGAGTAGTAGAACACTACTCCTTTCGCTCCCACAAGGAGGGAAACATATGCGCTCGAGAGAATTTCAGACTGCGTCGGTGGCCGGAATTCGCTGCCGGCTGAAAACATGGGAGGGACACTGATAATCGTCTTGTTCGGAGCTACGGAGCGGACGTGTGCGCAGAATCGCGAGAGCACCTCATAGTCGCGGTAGATTGACCGCCGGTGGTCCAGAACATCCGACCTGAAGAGATAGTGGTTCGGAGCGATGTAGTGCAGATTGATTTTCGCAAATCGAGTAACGGTTGTCAGGTTCGTGTGATACATCTCGTCATCGGGCCAGGTGCTGTAAAACGTCAACCGCGTGTCCTGCCGGAGAAGGTAACTGCACACGGCATCCATGGGTGCGTAGTTCCCTACGTGCGGCTCGTCTGCGACAGCGATGATGGGATACACCTTCCGCGGCTCGGATGAAGTGGCAATCCCCGCCGCAATATCCGTGAATGCTTTTACCAGCGCACGTCGCTTCGGCGTGTTGAAGAACTTCGCGGTTTCCTCGACGACTACCCTCCCGCTATCGTCATATGCAGTGATGTCTCTGATCCGGAACGAGCTTCTTATCGACATGGTACAGCTCACCTGCAGCCCAAGGCGGCACACGTAGGCCGCGTATTGTGATTCTCCCCCGGACATGTCCAGTGTAAACGGAAGGACTACCTCACTTTTGCCGGAGGCGAGGGTAATACGTTTGTCTATCAGCTGGTAGTTTTTCCGACCCGCACGCGAGGCTTTGTTGATGAGACTCACCGTAAGTACATGTCCGGCCCGTGCTGACTCGAGCCTGAACCGCAGCTTGAAGTAAGCAAGCGATTTGCGCGTGTTCCATTCCCGGGGACGTATCTGTCTGTTTTCCCCTCCCACGATGGTGAGATCACGGATGATCCGGCCAGAGGCCGGTGCGGTCCTCGCGGTAACTGTAAAAGCAGTATCACCGGTGGAGATGGAATACGCGGAGCTGTCGAAGTTGATGATGTTGCCTTCGTTGCGTGACGGCGGGGAGAACTTCAGATAATGGCTTTCCGCTGCGCGCGTAATCAGGAAGCACCGGTAAATGGGGATGATTCTTGAATCACGGATGAAATTGCGGCCGGTACGGGGGTCTGCCGCGTAGTATTTGTACAAGTAGTTCACATAGGGGGCGTTGTCTTCTCCGCCTTCCGGGAAGTTGGATGAATTGACGAAGAAGGTGTTCATCCCCAGCGAATCATACCAGAAGTTCATAAGTCTGGCGCCGCTCGGTCCGGTTCTTCTCCCGAATGTGGAACCCGTCCAGTAGATGCCCTCGTTTTCCCCCCATCCTATGGCGTACATTCCGTAGAGAAATCTCGATTGCGCCGCGGCATCTGCGCCGATGAGGAGAAATGCAGCCAGCAGGTACATGGCAGACCGGCCTGACGGCTTCCCGGGCACCGAGCACGCGGTGGGGATTTCCATTGTGATCATGGTCTCATACCCTGAGATGGGGGCTGTTTCAGATGAATCAAGTCGTCGGAGAAACCGTAGACAAAGTAGGAGAGAGCGCGGACATTGTCAATCGGAACATGTGGATTACGATCGCCGGAGGTCAGAATGGCGGTCCGGCTTGTTGCACAACACAAATGATCGGTGTATATTCGCATACCACATCAGGAGATGCTCAATGGAAACTGCTTCCGAAAATCCGCAGCCGTCTGCCTCGCAGCTGCCGCCGAACAAAGACCAGAACACCTGGGCAATGCTCTGTCACCTCACAGCGCTTGCCGGATTCATCATTCCGTTCGGTAACATTGTCGGGCCACTTGTGGTCTGGATGATCAAGAAGGATGAATTCCCGCTTGTCGCCGATCAGGGGAAGGAGTCACTGAATTTCCAGATCAGCATGACCATTTATTACGTTATCGCGGCTATCTTAATAATCGTGTTGATTGGCATTGTGCTCCTCATAGGCCTGGCCATCTTCAGTCTGATCATGATCATCATTGCCATGGTCAAGGCGAATGAAGGAGTGGCGTACAGGTATCCGATGACCATCAGGTTCGTCAAATAATCACCAGAGACAGAGCATGAATGGGGCATTCGGATAATGAAGCAGATCCTAAGAGTGCAGCTTGCACAGTTGCCGACGCCCATTGAACCGCTGGAGAAGATCACAGCGCTGCTTGGCGGGGCACGGTTGCTCATCAAGCGTGATGATCAAACGGGGCTGGCGCTGGGTGGCAACAAGACGCGAAAACTCGAATACCTCATCGCGGATGCACTATCCCGGAAAGCCGATGTGGTAATCACGGCGGGGGCTGCGCAGTCGAACCATTGCAGGCAGACAGCCGCCGCCGCGACGAAGTTCGGTTTGCGATGTGTACTTGTTGTCGGCGGAAACAAACCGGACATCCCCAACGGCAACCTTTTGCTGGATAGAATGCTCGGTGCGGAAATTCATTGGACTGACAGAGACCGCCGCGTGGAACGGATGGAGGAGATTGCGGGAGAGTTCCGGCGGGAAGGGCACAGGCCATACATCATCCCTATCGGCGGTTCGAACGGTGTGGGTGCACAGGGTTACGTTGCCGCCGCACGAGAGGCCGTTGATCAGCTGGCCGCGATGGGCGAGCACGTCGGCACGATGGTCGTGGCTTCAAGTTCCGGCGGCACGCAGGCCGGGCTCGCGCTCGGCGCGAAGCTTGCGGGGTACAAGGGCAGGATTCTGGGGATCAGCATAGACAAGGGGGAGCGCGGGCCGGACCGGTACGAAGTTGAGCTGGCTGCGATCGCGAATGCCGCCGCGGAAGTGATGGGCGTCAGTGAACGGATGGTGCCGGAGGACTTCTGGGTGGAGTATGGCTACCTGGGTGAGGGTTACGGCATCGTCGGTTCTCTTGAGCGGGAGGCACTTTCGCTCATGGCAACACAGGAGGCGATCATACTCGATCCGGTCTATACGGGGCGTGCGTTTGGTGCTGTGCTCGACTTGATGCGCAGGGGTGTGTTGGGACGTGAGAAGAGTGGCGGTGGAGTGCTGTTCTGGCATACCGGCGGTGCTGCGGCGTGCTTTGGGTACGCAAAGGAAATAGCCACTTGAAACTTCTTCTCAAATCCTGAAGCAGGTATTTCAGCAAATCTTCTTCACAATTTCTGCCTCGCGCCGGTTCGGATTCCGGATCAGTATCAACATGCTGACCATCGCGGTCAACGCTACTGCGCTGGTCGCAAAGAAGATCGGCTCGAACGAGTAGGTATCCGACACCCAGCCGATGAGGAATGTCGAAAGGATTGTGCCGAGGACCGCACCGGTCCCCGAAATGCCGCTGACCGACGCGACCGAACTGCTCGGGAAGAGGTCAGACGGCAAAACGAGGATCATTGTCGAGAACGAGGCGTACGCAAACGTGGAGAAGCCGAAGAGCGCCGCGAGTGCAAACGGGCTGGAGACGAACGCCGTCGTGGAGAGCATCGCCATTCCCAGGCCTCCGAACCAGATCACGGCTTTGCGGGCTTTGCCCACGGACCACCCGCGCCGGATGAGCCAGCTCGACATCCCCCCGCCGAAGAAATTGCCGAGATCCGCTGCAAGAAAGGGGATCCAGAACACCAAGATTCCTTCCTCGATCGCGATGCCCTTGGCTACAAGAAACACAGCAAACCAGTCCGCGATGAAAAACCAGACCGGATCAGTGAGTGACCGGCCGATGATTACGCCCCAGGTCTGAGGGAGTCTCAACAATTTACGCCAGCTGATTCTCGAGCCTTCATCGGATCCGGTGGGATCATCCGACCGTTCTGCCCGGATCATGGCGAGTTCCTTCTCGCTTATCCGTGGATGATTTTCCGGCCGATAATACAGTAAGCGCCACGCAATCAGCCAGATGAAGCCCAGGGTGCCTGTCAGCACAAAAGCCAGCCGCCATCCACCGAACGTGTGGTAAAGCCAGATGACCAGAAACGGTGCAACGACCGCCCCGACTGACGAGCCGCTGTCGAAAAGGGCCACAGCCCAGCCTCGCTCACGTTTTGGGAACCACTCGGCCACCGCCTTCGTCGCTCCGGGCCAATTCGCTGACTCGCCCGCCCCCAGAAGGAAACGGAAGACGCAAAAGCTTCGGA
>DAINBR010000232.1:0-5732 GCA_036732865.1 Bacteroidota bacterium
GCACTGACACCGGCGGCGGCGTCTGCGCGCCGATCCGCCTGGAACCGGTTGATCTCCTCCCCGTGAAGATCACGGCGGAGGATCTCGGCTGTCTGGCGGTAGAGCTCGTACAGGAGCGATGCCTTCCATTCCGTCCAGACCCCCGGGTTGACGGCGGAGAGGTCGGCATAGGTGAGGACGTACAGGTAGTCGAGCTGGACCGGCCTGTCGAACCGCGCGGCGAAATCGCGCAGCGTCGCGGGATCATGAATGTTCCTGCGGAATGCCGTTTGTTCCATGATCAGATGATGGCGCACCAGAAAGCCAACATCGTCTGCGAGCGCGGATGCACCGAGGCGTGTGAGAGCCTTCCGGGCTATCTCGACCCCTGTCACCTCATGATCGGCAACGCCCAGAGGCTTGGCAATGTCGTGCAGCAGGAGCGCAAAGTAGAATACTTCCTTGTCCGGCAATTGCCGGAACACATCGCCGAGGGGTCCCGGAGCATCATTCAACCGCTCGGCGTTGGCGATTGCGATCAGGGTATGCTCGTCCGCCGTATAATAGTGGTACATGTTGTGCTGGAAGAAAGCAACCAGAGCATCGTATTCCGGTATGTAACGACCCAGCAGCCCGGTCTCGGCCATGATACGCAGTGTCTCACCCACACGTGGTGAGCGCAGGATGCGCCGGAAGGACTCTGCGAGCGCGGGTGATTCGCTGTCTCCGGGACGTATGCACTCCAGACTCCGTTCTATTGTCGCGCGCGCCTCGAAACCAAACTCCGCCTTTTCCTCCGCCGCCCGTCGGAGAAGTGAGAAGAGCTTCCCGGCGGATGTATACACCTTGAAGTGCGGAGGCACAACGACGTTCCCGCCGTGCACAAACGGCTCATCCTGATTCGCGGTGAGAAGCGGGGGAGAGGACGCATGCGGCTCAAGATTCTCCCGGAAACGGTGTGCAAGAGACCGGTGCAGCCGGTGCACCGTGCGTGCGTGCTGGTAGTAGTCGGTCATAAACACCTCGACCGACCGCTTCTCCGCCTGATCACCGTACCCAAGTCCCGCTGCCACATCGCGCTGGAGCGTATATTCCAGGGTATCGTCCGCCATGCCGCGGAGAAAATGCATTTCGTGCCTGACTCGCAGAAGGAACGAAAACGCTTCCAGGAGTCGCTGGGCATCCTCCTGCCCGAGCACACTCCGTGCTTCCAGGATTTGGATCAGTTCCTCAGTGGCGGGCACTCCGGAATCGGGAAGGAAGGGGATCCCGTCCTGAACACCCCGGTAGAGCCAGACCAGCGCATGCAGGTCGCGAAGTCCTCCGGCGCTCTTCTTGATGTTTGGTTCGAGCAGCTTGACGGAATTGCCAAATCGTTCATGCCTGCTCCGGACATCCTCGTACACACCGCCGATCAGCCAGGGATCGGGCGTCGTGCCGGAGACAGAGACAAGTGCGGCGGCAAGTACTCGGGCGGTGGACTGACTCCCGCACACCAGGCGCGATTCCAGAGTGGATGTCCAGGCGTCGAGAGTCTTCCCCTTAAGCGACAGGACCTCGTCAACGGTCCGGACGCTGTGGCCGATCGTCAGACCTGCGTCCCAGAGCAAGTGGAGAAAGCCGGTTGCCGCAACCTGCTTCTGCTCGCGGGACATCGTCGTGTCGCACAGGACCATGACATCGACGTCAGAATGGGGGCAGAGCTCATTCCGGCCGTACCCTCCGGTCGCGACAATGGCACACTGTTCCTGGAGGTCGGGCGGGACACCGCGGACGAACGCCGTCGTGAGGGCCTTGTCGGTGAGAAGCGTGAGAGCGCGCGCGGTAACCCGGCCATCAGCCCCAGTGTGATGTTGCCTGGCAATTTCCTGCCGTCCCGTGCCCAGAAACTGCCGGATGCCGGCTGCGGATTCATTCATGACTGAATATACCGAATGCGCGCAGGAGATTCAACGAATCACCGGGCGGGGTCCCGGTGGCAGGGATTGCGCGTGGTCAAGGGAATCTCTATATTGGTGCCGGCAATCACCCGGATCCTCCCGCAGCCGAGAGTCACGATTTGCATGCTCCCCCCCGGCGAGCGTTCAGATAGCAGCACCAACTAGCAGTTATACCATCACCAGTCGAGGACACCATGGAACAGCAGCTCCCGCTTGCCCAACCGCAAGACACTACACCGATGGGCATGAAAGATTGGTTCATTACCCTGCTCATCAGCTACATTCCGCTTGTCGGCCTCATTATGCTCATCGTCTGGGCCTTCGACAGCAACACCAATGTGAACAAGAAGAACTGGGCCAAAGCGTCACTCATATGGATGTTGATCGGCATCGCCATCGCCATCATCTTCTTTGCCGTGTTCATGAGTGTCTTTATGGGTGCGATGTCGTCCTTCGAATCCTGAGGTACCGGGCCGGTGGGGTGGTCCGCACCGCCACCCCACTCTGCTGTCCCTCCTCTTTCCTCCGCTTTGCGTCCTTCCCCATATTTTTCTATGTTACGACCATGGAGCCTTCATCCAAAAAGGTCATTGCTTTGGTGCTCTGTCTCCGGGCATTCCCGGAAATCGCGCTGGGACAGACACGCGACGGAATTCTCGGACACACATGGGGCTCTCCCATCGCCGCCGTCGCAGAACCTCTTGCGCTGCGGACTCCACGCTTCGAAGGAAACACCGCGCTCTACTCGACCGCCATGCACGAGATCGGCGACGTTCGCATCGAAGAGTGCCAGATCGAATTCGTAAACGGAAAATTCGCCGGAGTGATTGTGACGACACGGGGTGCAGACAACTCCGGTCGCCTGCTCGCCCTTCTGAGGAAGGAGTACGGCGAAGGGCAGAGCCGCCACCCCCGGGAACGAACATGGAGGACGGCGGAAACCCACGTCTCCTATGATCTCGACACATTCGGTGACGCGTACGCATACTGGTACTCCGTGCAATTGCAGAAGTGAACTCATGCACGAGCTCTCGATAGCACAGAATATTATTGATATCGTCGGCCGGTACGTCCCGCCTGCAGAACAGGAGCGCGTGCGAAAAGTCACGGTGCGCCTCGGTGCACTGGCCGGCGTCGTCCCTGACTCGCTCGCATTTTGTTTCACCGCGATTATCCATCATACGCCCCTTGCGAATGCGGTGATGGAAATGGAGCATGTGCCGTTCACTGTAGCCTGCCGTTCCTGCAACCGCACATCCGCGACAGAACCCGGCATCGTCCTCTGTCCCCTGTGCGGTTCGAGGGATACGGAAATCATGTCGGGAACCGAGCTGCAGGTGGTCTCACTCGAAGTGGATGAACCAACACCGGGTGCCCTATGAGCATCATTACGATCGAACGGAAAGTCCTGGAAAAGAACGACGAGGTGGCGCGACAGAACCGGGCACTCTTTGCCGACCATGGTATCTTCGTACTCAACATGGTGAGTTCTCCGGGCGCGGGTAAGACCAGCATTCTCGAACGAACGCTTGAGGAATTGCGTGACAAGCTCAGTATTGCAGTCATAGAAGGAGATGTGCAGACAGACCTGGACGCCCTGCGCGTGGCCAAGTACAACGTCCCGGCCGTGCAAATTGTCACCAGCGGTGGCTGTCACCTCGAGGCAAATCTGGTGCGGGAGGCGATCAGCAACCTCGCCCTGGACAGCATCGACCTGCTGATCATCGAGAACGTCGGGAACCTGGTTTGTCCTTCCAACTACGATCTGGGCGAAGCCATGAAGGTAGTGGTGGCGAGCACCACCGAAGGTGACGACAAGCCGCTGAAATATCCGGCCATGTTCCGGAATTCCTCTGTTCTCATTATCAACAAGATCGACCTCATCCCGTACATTCCCTGTGACCTCGGGGTGCTGAAAGACAATGCGTTGCGCATCAATCCTTCGCTGACGGTCTTTGAGGTCTCCTGCACGAAAAAACTGGGGATCACACCATGGTGCGAATGGCTGCTTGAGAACACCCGCCAGAAACCGGCATCGTAGAGTAATTCCACACCTGCGTTTTCGCAAATCTGACAACACAGGATGGGTCAGTTCAGAGAAACGCCAGAAAAACTCGCAATTTAGGGGTTGTGAGGTGGCATGGCTCTTGCGTCACCACCTGACAGCAGTCGAATCATCCTCCAGAGGAGCCACCTTCGTACCAACGAATACCGCACAGCATGCCATCCACGACATCACAAAAACAGCATCCCAGCGGTGACAACCGGTTCAAGTTGCTTGACCGCGCGATCACCAAGCACCAGGGACGCGGCGACGCGCTTATCGAGGTGCTGCACGCCGCACAGGGTATCTTCGGTTTTCTCGAGAACGACCTTCTCATCTATGTTGCCCGCGCATTGAAGCTGCCTCTCAGCAGAGTGTACGGCGTGGCGACATTCTATCACTTCTTCACCCTCAAGCCGAAAGGCAAGCATACCTTCATCCTTTGCACCGGCACCGCATGCTACGTCAAAGGTGCGGCGCACATACAGCGCGCGGCGGAAGAGTGCTGCAAGGTGAAATTCGGCCAGACAACCCCCGACGACAAGATCTCGCTCGTGTCAGCCCGTTGCGTCGGCTCCTGCGGGCTCGCACCGATCGCCGTCCTCGACAACCGGGTTGCCGGGAAGCTCACCCCGGCCAGCGCTGTGGAACGCCTGAAGGCATGGCAACAACAACCCGATGAGGTGACCGCATGACTGTGGAAGATCTTCAGGAACTTGCGGAACAGGAGCAGCAGCGTCAGCAGCAGTTCACGCACAGGATCATGTATTGCGCCGCCGCCGGATGTGTTTCCTGTGGCAGCATCGAAGTCCGCGACATGATCAAGAAGGCGTTGCATGAAAAGGACCTTGCAGGGAAAGTGGAAGTGATCGGCACGGGATGCATGGGCCTGTGCGGCGAAGGTCCCCTCGTGAAAATCCTCCCTGACAACTCGCTGTATCAGCGCGTGGACGAAATTGTGGCCCGCCGGATCGTAGAAGAACATCTGGTGGGCGGCAACACGGTGGACGATCACCTGATCGACACTTCGCACCCGTTCTTTGCCGAACAGGTGAAGATCGTGCTGGAAAACTGCGGCCGCATCGACGCGGAACGTATCGAGGAATACATTGCCGTAGGCGGCTACGACGCCCTCGCAAAGGCCGTCACCGAACTGCAGCCGGGCGAAGTGATCGAAGAGGTCCACAAGAGCGGCCTTCGCGGCAGGGGCGGCGCCGGGTACCCTACGGGCCTCAAATGGGGCATCGTCCGCAAGGTCGCCAGCGACACCAAGTATGTAGTCTGCAATGCCGACGAAGGGGACCCCGGGGCCTTCATGGACCGGAGTGTGCTTGAAGGAGATCCGCACAGGATCCTGGAAGGGATGGCCATCGCCGGTTACGCCGTGGGCGCGCAGCAGGGATTCGTGTACGTGCGTGCGGAATACCCGCTGGCGATCGAACGGCTTAAGAACGCAATTAAACAGGCCGAACGCCTCGGCTTGCTGGGCAATCGTATTTTCGAATCGCAATTCAATTTCCGCATCGATCTGCGCATTGGTGCAGGAGCGTTTGTGTGCGGCGAGGAAACAGCCCTCATCCGATCGCTCGAAGGACGCCGTGGACGTCCCCGCCCGCGCCCCCCTTATCCCTCGGAAAAGGGCCTCTGGGGCATGCCCACGCTGCTGAACAATGTGGAAACCTTCGCCAACATAGCGCCGATTCTCTCACGCGGCGCCGCATGGTTCACCGGCATCGGCACACCGAAGAGCTCGGGGACCAAAGTATTTG
>DAINBR010000233.1:0-5715 GCA_036732865.1 Bacteroidota bacterium
GAATAGTACGAGGCGTATCTTTCCATCGCATCCATGAGCGCCCGGACATTCTCCAGAGGCACGGCGGGATAGAGACCGTAGATC
Source organism: Bacteroidota bacterium (assembly GCA_036732865.1). Classification (GTDB taxonomy): domain Bacteria; phylum Bacteroidota; class Ignavibacteria; order UBA10030; family UBA6906; genus Fen-1255. The sequence goes on from DAINBR010000233.1 coordinate 85, forward strand.
ATCATCAACCCCCCCTGCTTGCTCCCGAGGGCCCGTACTTCTTCGAGGATGAGTTCATCCACCTGACGGGGTGTCCCACGCGGGGTGATATGTTGCCGGTCAATATCCAGTTCAATGCACAGCCGGCCGGACAACCGACCGGCGATCCACTCTAACCCGTTTGCCGTATCCTGCAGGTTGAGCACGTCCACACCTCCCCCGATCAGGTCGTCGACGAGCGTGCGGATGTCACCGTCGGAGTGCATATGCACGATGCACCCCCGGTCGCGTGCGGGCCCCATCAGACGCTGATACACCGGACTGATATATTCACGGAAGTTGTCCGGGGACAACATGGGGCCAAGCTGCATGCCAAGGTCTTCCGGATACGCCATGATGTCCGGATCCAATGTCAGCCATCGCATGACGCACTCAAGATTGAACTCTTCCAGCATCCCGATCAATTCCGTCAACCGGGGGTTTTTGTCCATCATATCGAAAATGAGGTTTTCGTATCCTCTGATGTCCATGAGGCGCAAGAAAGTGTGCCCATGCGGGAGTTCGCCGATGACCAGCTCCCCGCGCGTCCTCCGTCGCGCAACGTCGTCACGAAGGGCGTTCCAATTCAGGGGAAAGATGCCGTCAGTGGTGTCCGGATCGGGAGGCTGGTATGAGCTGAAATCGGACCAATCGGCGAGGGGGTGTTTGCGAACCGTTCCGGTGATGCCGTCATCCGTCGTATGCCACACGCAACCCCATGGGTCCGTGTAGGGATTGTCCTTACGCTCGTTCGGCGAGTAGTACGGCATCACGGTTTCCTGTCTCTTGAACTTCGGGAAGAGAAACCGATGCGCCTCCATCAGGTCTTGCAAAGCCACATGGTCATAGTGATGCCAGCATGCAGCGTTGATGTGGAACACCATGGGGATGTATTCCGGCCGTTCGAACCGGATTGCCTTTAGCACATTCGTGCGGTGGTCCATGCGTGAAGACTACCCCTTAGTTCCGAAGCCAGTGACTGTTGAGGCCGCCATCCTTCACGACGGCGAGAAGCTCTTTCTGCGGGTGTCGGCTTCCGACAACGCGGCTGGCAATCCCTGCGGGGAGAAGATCCGGGTAATTTGCAGACTTCCGGGAGTCAGGGCGTTTTCGAAATTCGTACGTGTCAGACTGCCGTGGTAAACCATATGATGATCCCGGTCTGTTCTTGTTCGAACACCAACCGATGCAACCTCACTTGGCCCATTGCACAGTGGGCAGGATCCACTCGTCCAGGGGTTTGTACAGAATGCAGTGCCCGGTACCGACATGAAGCACAATTTCACTATGGCGGCCGAGCCCCTTGCCCTCGGAGAGTGCGAACAACTTCGCGCACGAGCCTAGCAGTGCCGGGGTGACGGAGGGTTGGCCGATCATGGTGCCGGATGTCAGCAGGAAGGCGACTGTAGCTGAAAACAGGTATGGCACGAACATCTTTGTCTTCTTCATATACTCCTCATACGCAGGACCGAAGTACCGCACGCACTCGACCTCGTCTGCCTTCGCTGTCAGAATCAGCAACCAGGTCGCCACCGCCACCAGACACGCGGCATACCAGGATATTTCCTTGAGAAACGCGCCCCATGCAAGAAACAGCAGGGATCCGTACAAGGGATGACGAACATGGTGGTATATGCCCGATGTCACAAGCGTCGAAGTCTTCTCAAACGACAACAAAGTGCTATCCTGACGATGATTGTCAGGTTTACCGGCCACACATATCAGATACATACCTTGTCCAAGCATGATCAGAGACACGAGCAAAAAGACCCACGATACGATTTGGCGGGCAGAGAACGCATCGGAGAACCATGCTCCGCTGCTGATCAGGACGAGGCCGAGGATCGCCTCCCAGGCGAAGAATCGAAAAAAACCATGAGAACGAACGCGGCGAAGCGACCTCCATGATATCCCGACGAAACAACAGGTGACGGCGAGGAACAATATCAGTTTGAGCAGACTGTTATTCATGCGAGTGGACAGTTGCCATTGTCATAAACCATTCAGCTGACCGGCGAAAAATGGTTCAACACCTTGTTCTCCGACTTCCTCATTGTACACCCACACCAAGGAAGTTGCCATACCCGACAACAATCGTTGAGAGCACAAGGGTTGCCAATCCGAGCACCAGGGTCCTTTTGGTGGATCGGCTGCTCCCCGCCCATTCTTTCAGCGCGATCCCCCAGAGCGAACTAAAAATGATAATGCTGGCCATGTGCACGGTCCAGCTTGAGAACTTGTACTCGCCCATTTGCGTTTCGCCCATCGTATAGAAAAAGAACTGCATGTACCAGACAACTCCGGCGAGCGCGCTGAAGAAATAGTTGCGAACCATTGGGGCCCGTTCGGCACCGCCGGCGCTTAAGTACTGATGCCCCGTCCGGTTCTTGATGTTGAGGAAAATGCACCAGATGAAATTCGTCGTGAAACCGCCGAGCAGTACAATACAGAGCTTGGGGAGACCCGTCCAGAGCGCCGACGTGCCGTACCCGGCCGATATCTCCGAGATGGGCGCGGCGGCATCCAACCCATATGCCATGCATGCGCTCAGGATGCCCGAGACGGTAGCAACGAGGATCCCTTTGCGGAAGTTGAATTCGCGGATCGTGGCCTTCTTCTGCTCATCGGTCATCTCCTTCTCCTTAGACCTCCCCGCCAGGCCGGCAATCGCAATGCCTGTGAGGCAGACGACCACACCCAGAAGAATCACAAGACCCGAGGTTGTGCCCAGCACTTTGCTGACGAATTCCCCGTGGAATATCGGAGGGATCAACGTGCCAAAGGCAGCGCAGTATCCCAACGCCACTCCCATACCAAGCGAAAGGCCGAGGTAGCGCATCGTCAATCCGAAAGTTAACCCGCCCACGCCCCAAAGGACCCCCCAGAAATAAGCCCATGCGATGCTGGACTGCGGTGCTTCACTCAGCGTTGCGATCAACTCGTTCGTGTTGAGAGAGGCCATAATCCATGGTGCGACGATCCAGCTGAACACTCCCCCGACGAGCCAGTACACCTCCCAAGACCACTGCCGCACCGCACGATACGGAGCGTAAAATGAGCCCGCGGCAAGTCCGCCAAGCCAGTGGAAAAACACACCGAGAAAGGGATTGGAGACCATCGTGTTCGATATCTTATGAGTTTTGAATTTTGTTCACAGGGTCATTTGGGTAGAACTGCCGAAAAATGATACATGCCGGATTCGACTTCGAAGGCAGCCGAAGAACCGTCGGTCCGCAAATATCGCACGCCTGTTGCCTTCCTGACAGGTTTGCCGCTTTCGGTGATGGTTTTGAGACTTGTTGCCGGGATGAAGACCGTTGCGGTCGTGTTCACCGGCACACGGATTATCCAGTCGAAACGGCCTGCTTTATTGGTCCATTCGCTCTCGATACGGCCGTGGGGTGTCTTGTGGGCCGCCCGAACGAAATCCAGGCCTCCTACCGGCGTCGGGCGCATGAACACGTGTTTGAAGCCGGGTCGCGCGGAATCCGCCCTGATACCGGCAACGCGCTCGTACAACCAGACGACCAGATCTCCCACAAGCATTACATGATTTCCCGAGTTCATTGCGGGATCGGCGCTGTCACCGTTCCACAACTCCCACACCGTCGTCGCACCCTTCTCCATCATATACCCCCAGCTCGGGTACGTGGTGTTCGTGGCGAACCGGAATGACAGATCAGCCCGGCCAAAATCGGTGAGTACCCCGTTCAGCCATTGTCCCCCCACCAGCCCCGTCCCGATATGCCCTCTGGACTCCTCGGCAATCTTCCAGACGAGCCGTGCGAAGACCTTTGAGCGCAGGTGCGACGGAACCATGCCAAACGCCAGCGGCAGCACACAAGACGTCTGCGAGCCGTTGTCGTAGTACCCAAGCGAATCATTGTAATACCGCCGGTTGAGTCCCTCCTTCAGGCTGCGTGCCAGTGTCGCAAAGCGTTTCGCATCAGTTGCGTTCCCGGTAAGGGATGCGAACCGGGTCATGAGCTGGAGATCATGGTAGAAGTAGCTCGTTGAAAGAATCCCCGGAGCAGTCTTACGGAGGGGATCTTTCGAGTGGATCAACTCCGGGCTTTCCGGAGGAACGCACCAGTCGCCGTACGTATCCTTCTCGATGACCCCGTCCTTGATGTAGGTACTCATATGATCGATCCACTTCACCATGCTCGGATAGTGTCGGCGGATCAAAGCCGTGTCTGCATACTGATCATACAGTGCACCGGGGATGATTACCGTGCTGCTCGGCCATGTGACGTTGTCATTGTAGAGCGGCCAGTACGAGGGGCATACATCACTCACGCTCCCGTCCGCTTTCTGCGCGTCGGCCATATCCTGCACCCATTTGGCATACAGTGCACCGATGTCAAAAAGGTAAGACTCACCCCGCGATTCAGCAGAGCGATCGCCGAGCCACCCCTGCCGTTCGTCCCGCTGCGGGCAATCCGTGGGTATGCTTCTGTAGTTGCCCTGCACGCCCCTCACGATACTGCGATAGATCTTGTTGATGACAGGATGTGAACTCGTGAACTCTCCGGCCGTTTCCACGTCATCATTCACGACCCGGCCCTCAATCGCCGAGAGCTCCGGACGGCCGGGGAATCCCGTCATTTCCACGAACCGGAAGCCGTGATATGTGAATCGAGGTTCGAAGACCTCCTCGCCCCCGCCCTTGAGCGTGTAGAAATCGGTCACTTGCGCACCCCGGATGTTGTCCAGGTACAGCTCACCACTGGGCTTGAGGGTCTCTGCATGACGGAGTGAAATCTGGGATCCGCGAGTCCCGTTCACGCGGAGTCGGCACCATCCGACCATGTTCTGCCCCAGGTCGAAGATGAACACCCCGGGGCGCTGCTCCTTGACCGACACCGGCTTCAGGGTCTCGACCACCCGGATTGGTTTGATCATCTGGGCACTCAACACTCCGCCCGGCGGCGGAACAATTGCGGGAACCTGCCAGGTTCCGTCGTTGAAGCCGGAGGATGACCAGCTCTCAAATTCCTTCCTCGCGTCGTATTCTTCGCCGTCGTACTCGTTGTTGGCCACGATGGGGCCATCCGTGCTCAACTTCCACGTTTCGTCGCTGATAACATCCCCGGTCGTACCATCTTCGTTCTCGATGTGCAGTTGCAGGAGCAATTTGGGGTAGCCATAGGTTCGCGTTATGGTCGGCGTGCCGAGTCTCGGAGCATAGTACCTCCCGTTGCCAAGAATGACGCCGAGGGTATTACGTCCCTGAGCAAGAGCTCCCGACACGTCATGCGTTACATAGAACACCCGTTTCGGGTATTCGCTCAATGCGGGCGAAAGCACGTGATCGCCGATCTTTTCTCCGTTGATGTACAGCTCGGACAACCCCAGGCCGCTCATATGCACAGTTGCCCTGCGGATGGGCCTATCAAGCATGAATTCCTTCCTCAACCATCGAGCCGCGAGCCGTCTGTTTGCCACACCGCTCCTCTTCCCCCAGGGAGGCATCCCCACAGGGCCGAGTGTCTGAGCGGCTACCCAGTGGGCATCATCGAATTCCACCAATTGCCACCCCGCGAGCGCCGTCTCGGCGGTTTTCCACAACGAATCGGTCGGGATGAGCAATGAGGTCCCGTCTGTGAACCG
>DAINBR010000234.1:0-5703 GCA_036732865.1 Bacteroidota bacterium
CGTTGGTGCTAACATAAATGCCGTTGTTCTCGGTCCCGACCATAAGGAATTCCGGGTCCGTTGGATGCTGGGCAATGGTGCGGACGCCGGCAACGCTCAGTCCCATCCGCGACCAGGACTCGCCCCTGTTTGTGCTCTTATAGGCACCGCCTTCGGATGCGCAGTACACGATCTCGGGATGTGCGTTATCGACAAGCACACAGGTCGTGAACGTACTCGCGATCCCTGTATTGCATTCTTTCCAGGAGGAGCAGCCGTCCGTGGTGCGAAAGATGCCGTATGCGCAGGTCAGATAGACGGTCTGCGCATCCCGCGGATCAGGACAGACGCCAAGCACTTCGGTGATGTTCCAGCCTGTTGTGATCCGCCACGTTTTCCCACCGTCGGACGATTTGTGCAGGCCGTTCCCGGAAGCAATGTAGATAACCTGTTGCCCCGTGCCGGGATGCACCGCCACACCGAACGCACGAATGTTGTTCGGTCCGATGTGGGTCCAGCCGGTGTCCGCGGAAGGATGCTGCAGGTGCACGCCCGTGTTCGGGTTGGCGGCCCCCACGACGAACAGTTTCGTAGCAACAACGGAAAAATAGACCGTCGATTCCTGGGCGGGGAGTTGGACTGCGCTCCATGCTGCAAGGATTGGGAAGAAAAGTGCACTCCGTCGGATCATCATTTCCTCTCAGTTGTCTGTCACCTGTGCCCGTGGGAAGTCCAGCGTGCGTGTCCTGACCCCGTCGGTCATCCGGATCACGCCGGTCCCCACGGTACTTTGCATCCACCGCCCGTCAAAGAGTTTGTCGACGGGGAAAGTTACGGCGCGGCCATCGAGCAGGCGCTTCCCGCCGTACGTGAACTGCATCCGCTTGCCGTCCCGTGTCATGAACGCCGCAGTGAGTGTTGTGTTGAAATTGCGTACTTCCGGTTTCCGGTTCCGCAGCTCTCCGGAGAACTCCTCGAACGATCCGGCCTCGGACTGCGAGGAGACCTCAACAACAACACCGTTGCGGAGAACATTGCTGCGAAGGCGCCAATTCACTTCCTCTTTGATCCATGAATACGGCGCAAGAGCATAGACGCCGATATAGACCTGGCCTTTGCGGCAGAATATCCAGCCGGACCGGTCTTCCGTGCGCTCCTCGAGATTCGCCGGGAAGAAGCCATCGATATGAGGATGCTGCGCACCCGCGTCGATATTGTACAGAACAATGAGCGATCCGCGATGTTGGAATGTCTGCTCGTAGGGCGAACTGGAGTTCCATTTGTCGGGGCTTGTGTACACCTTGTGGTAACGATCGACTTCGGCGGCGAGAAATGCCTGTTCCTCCGGAAAAAACATTGCCAGCTCACGTGCGGAAACGAACGGATGGAGGGTGAAGAGGGTGTTGTGGGGTTCAGGCGAAGCGAACGTCACATCCCACGTGTGCTGTTGAATCGGCTGCAGGATTCCCCCCTGCAGAGATCCAAGGACATAATCTTTCGTCATGAACGTATATTTGTACACCGGCAAGTTCTTCTCGCTCTGGAACCGGATGATGTTCCGTGTGCGTTTCTTCTCCCGGTGGACGTAGGGCTGAGCGCGGTCGAGTGCCATGCGCTCGATGACCCCGGGAAGCCGGTAGCTGCTCAAAGCGGCGAACACTGTTTCCCACGATCCCCGGTGCCTTGGGCGGTACCGCACTTCATTCCATTGCTCGAATTGTGGACGGCCGAAATAGAGCCAGGCCCACATGGTGCTCGGCGCTCCGAGCGGGTTAATGATGTCTTCGGGATAATCCCTGCTGTGCCCTCCGCCGTAGCTCCCCTCCAGATGCTCCGCAGCGAAGTCCGCGAGCAACAGATCCGCCATCATCCCCGCGCGCTTCTTCATCGTGCCCTCCAGGGCGAATTCGTGGAGGACAAGCATCGGCGCGAGAAACACGGTCATGTATGTCGGCGAATCGAATTCGCCTTGTCCGATCGTGCTGGTGGTCTTCATCCAGTACTCAAGCCAGGCGCGCGATTCGGAGAAATTTTCCGCGGAACTCTTGCCGTTGAACCACATTGTACCGGGTTCGTCCGGCCACGTCTGTGATGCAAGATACAGTCCTGTATAGTACATCACCCAGTGGTTCTCCGTATCTCCCCGGTACATTGTGCGCACCCTGAATGCCTCCCGGATTTTCCGTGCGAGCGCATCGGGGAGCACGTCGCGCGTGTGGAGATACACGCCGATCAACGTATAGCAGTAGAACATCCCTCCCATCGCCCGGTCGCGGGTCAGCGAATCGAGCATGTGATGCGCCCGGGGCACGTCGTGACCGGTTTTAAGTTTCGCGGCAATGGTGAGCAGGTTGTACTCCGATTCGCCGGCGGCAACCTCGAGGACCCGCGCGCTGCGCGCGGCAAATGCGGAATCCGCCGGGCCCGCAAGCACGGCTGTAGTCGTGAGCATGCCAAGGGCCATTCCAACTGTAAGCGCCCACCAATGTCTCCGGCAATTCCTCATCGCGCTCTCTCCCTGATTCCCTTGCCGGTACTCAACCCCCAGACCTGGGCTTCCGGCTGACTGTTGAATGTCCATGTGTCGCCGCCGTCTGTACTTCGAAACAGCCCGTCGTTCAACGTTCCCGCGAATACCGTTGGCGGCCCGCCGGGGAGCACGGCCAGTGAGTGAACCACGAGATTCAACAGCCCTTGAGAGCATTGCTGCCAGGTCCTGCCGTGATCCGATGAGCGATACACTCCTCCGCCATGCGTACCGGCGTACATCCGGACCGGATCGTCCGGATCAAAAACGATGCAATACACCGTCATATGCGAGAGACCCTTGCTCGCGGAATGCCATGTAGCCCCGCCGTTTGCAGAGGCCCAGATGCCATCCTGTTCCGTGCCGGCCCAGAAGCGGCCATCGGCCGAAGGGTCCTGAACGATTGTTCGGATATCCTTCCCCTTAAGCGAGGTCGGCCGCCAGCGCCGCCCCCCGTCCACACTGATCAGGACTCCGGTTTCCGATGCGAGCAGCACCCGTGCACTCTGCTTCCAGTCGATGCAAACGTCACCGGTGAACCACCGCGAGAGGCCGTTCCTGCGGAACTCCCAGGTCTCGCCGCCGTCGGTTGTTGCGATCGGGCCGTAAGCTGTTGCGGCAAAAACACGCTCCGGACGACGCGGGTCCACCGCGATCTTCAACACTTCCGTCTCCTCCCAGCCCGTGGTTACTTTCCAGCTCGTCCCGCCATCCGTTGACCTGAGCACTCCATTGCCGCATGCAGTCCAGAGTGTACCATCGACACTCTCAACCGAGTAGAACGTGCGGATGTATTCCCTCCACCCGATGTGTTGCCAGGATGCCCCACGGTCGGTGCTCGTGAAGAGCCCGATGACCGGGTTATCGGCGCTATTCCACTGGTGTGAGCGCGAACTCAAGACCGCCATATAGATCGTGCTCTCTTGTGCGGCTGCACATGCCAGACAGCATGCCAGACCCGCCGCAAGCCATAGTATTCCCCGCCCCATACCTTTCCTCCGGATACTGTTCACGGAATATTCACCAGAGTCCCTTCACGCAGGACTTCTGCCGGCCGAACACCCTGGTCCCTGCCATTGACCACCAGGCGATACGCCGGGCGGAGCGGGTCATCGCAGACGATACGGATTGCGCGCGGGGCATGGACATCATCCCTGATCCGCACTTCCACTGTCGACCCATCCAGAGTAGTATTTTCGACTGTGCACCCATCGATGCCGATACCCCATTCACCGCGGAGGTTCACATAGGCGTCACCGAATTGCGGCGCGAGCAGATGGATTGAGACGACGGCGCTTCCCGTGCCCCAATGCAGTCCGGTCACGCCGGCAAGCTTGTCCGCCGCACCATGCGCATAATTCTCGGCCGTCCGCGGCGAATCGGGTGATTCAAACAGGGAGAACTGTGCACGCAACGCCGCAACCGCCCGCTCAAAATATTCTCTCCGCCCGGTGCGCTGATAGTAGCGCATCAGCGTAACGGCGAAGTACGCCTGCCGCGAATCACTCCACTCACCGTCAGTATTCTGAACACCAAACCCTCCGAGAAGAGGACACGAAAGCCACTGTGGGCTCCAGACCTGCTGGTACAGGCAAAGATAGTCGAGGATCTCTTCCCCCCGGTCTCTATACATCCGTTTTCCCGTCAGGTCTTCCAGAACAAGGCAAGCCTCTGCCGCTTGATGCATTGACAGCGTGTTTTGGGGGTGCTGGTGCGTGAATTCATCAAAGAAACCCAGGGGCTTTCGGGAGCAGGAAAAAAAGGTCTCGAAGTCGAACCACTTGTGACCGGGGACGATATCGTGAAGGATGTAGTCCAACGCTTTCACTGCGGCGTCACGATACCGGGGATCATTTGTGCGGTGCGCAAGTTCTGCGAGAAACAGCGCTGCGCCCGCCGTTTCGGCATTTTCGTCGCGGAACTCCGGAGCCGGCTCCAGCGACTGAGGATGGTACCAGGACGGAATCACCCCTCCCGGTGCCTGACGCGCGCAAAGGAAAATCTGCAAATCGACGCGTATACGTGAGAATCTCAGTCCGTCGCGCGGGGACGAGATCGGACCACTGCAGCAACCAGTAGCCTGTCCATGCATTGTGAAACATGGCATAGTACTCGCCGTTTCGGATTCCCCCCCACGCGTGGTCCGCCACCCAGTGCCCACCGGCGCTGTCAAGATAGAAAATTGTGGGAGCGACTCCGCCCGGATTCGGTGCAGCCAGCGCAAGGTTCAGCACCCGCTCCGCTTGGCCGGTGAGCCGTTGATCCCGGCTCGCGGTGCCCCACAGGGCCATCCCGTATGCGGTGCGCAGAGCATTGAACCACACGTTGAACCAGGTATCGTTGTCCGCGGCGGAATGAAGCTTGTTGCTCCACGCCAGGCGCGCCTGCCGGAGCAGTGTCACCGGTACGCCATTGTATACGGTATCCAGCGCCACCTGGGGAAGATAGCGGTACCACGCCTTGTTGATGTAGGAGGAGAAAGGCTCCTGCTGTGGACTGGGCGCGGATGTGAGGGATTTCCTCCCAAACTCCCCCCAGAGAAAGCGGACGACCCTCCGGTAGCCGCACTGTTCGGGGGCATCCGCCCGGAGGAATAGGAAGTACCCGAAACGCACGGTCGTGTCCCGGAGCTGTACAGCCATGCTGTCGGCATGGCTGTAGTAGACGTGAGCACGCTTCACCCACGGGAGGAGGCCATAGGATACCATCGGAACAGAACCGGAATCCACGCGGACATCCGCGGCGCTCTGGATCTGCCGGTCGCGGACATCGATTGCCGTGATATCGGGGACCAGCGCCGCAAAAAGCGTCTCCCGCTGCAGGATGAGCGCCGGGGAGCGGAATGTGTGGTCTCCTATCACATCCCCCTCTTCCGGCCGCAATTGCGGGGTAAACACAAAGTCGGGGAAACAGCGGTGTGCCTCTGCAGCGCCATCAGGAACAAATGCGTATGTGGAGAGAATGTGAGAGACCCCGGTCGGTTCGGCAATGGAGCACGTCACCTCCACTCGGAAATAGTCATCCTCGCCATGCAGGGTAACGCGCTTGGTGAAACGGGTTCCGGATTTCTCGATGGTGAACAGCACTGACTGATCACCGTTGGGCAGAGTGTGGTGGACGGCCTGTGAGAATCCCGGTTCCCATGACCGGCCGTCGAGCATGAGAGAGGGCTCCTGTCGACGCGGATGCCCTGACAC
>DAINBR010000235.1:0-5673 GCA_036732865.1 Bacteroidota bacterium
TCCCTGGACGGTGAGGGCTGAAAGACTGTCATGCCCGACCCGGCATGTTGCTCGGGTTGCACACGTTCTTCGTCTCCGGAAGGAGATCGCACCAGATATCCCCGGCCCGATTCCTCCGCCGTCATACGCACGGGAAACCGGAGACGGTCTCCGACGGTGGCATCGTCAATGTTCCCGTGATGCGAGACAAGATACATAATTGAACGGTGCAGAAGCGGGGCAAATACTCCTTTGAACGGAAAGTCCGACCATGTGGCCCCACTTTCAACAGCAAAGATCAGCACGCGTCCGTTGCCTGCAGTGTACTCGCACAGAAAAGGTCTTCCGTCGCTCATGCTGACAATCGCCATGCCGGTTGTGCCCGTGCGGAGGCCGGCTGCGGCCCGGATGCGGGGAGATTCGATGGCTGGAGCCCCACCGCGTTTGCCCGGCTCCCGGAGAAACATGCCCTCAAAGATCGGGTGTCCGTAGTCGACGGTGGAGAAACTCAAAAAACCAGTCTGTCCGGGTGCCAGCTGAGCCAGGTCAGGGGGTGTAATAGCGGGGATTCCGAGAGCCGCGAGGAGCCCCCTATTCGTCTCTGCGTAGTCCGTTTCCTTGCCCGGGAAGAGTACCAGACTCCTTCCGGACTTGACCGCCCCGGCGATCCGGGTAACTTCTGAGGGTGTCAAAGAGCGGATATTGGACAGCACGAGAACATCCCGGGCGCTGATGTCGGTAAATTGTATGCGATCGCGAGTGATCTGTTGCACACCGAAGACTCCGGCCTGCGTGGAATCGGCCGCAGTTGCGAGTGCCAGACCCGGGTAGCGCGTATCAGCAGAAGTTGTGCCGATGCACGTGATGGTCATCCGGGCGGGTATGCGAAGCACGCTAGAACGTTTGTTGTCGATATCCAACAGATCGTCGTCAATACGCAGTGATGCTGCGAGAACGCCCCTCCGTTTTGCCACCGCCGCCAACGTGACGGCGGCAGTCGCATGGGGCGCCACGCTCACAGATTGTTGGGCAACGCGTGCTCCATCCAGATAGAGACTTGCCAGCGCGTTGGTAATCGGCCGGTTGCCGAAATTTGTAATTGCGCCGCGGAACACAATCGGGCGTTGCAGCGTGAGGAGGCGGCTTTCTACGGACAGCGATGTGACTGCACCGTTTTCGCGAAGAGACGGCACAATCTCCGTCAGGAATACGCCTGCTTCCGTGCCGTGCGGCAGATCCGCAAGTGCGGCTGTATCCGCAAGCGAAAAAGCTGTCCCCTGACCGTCGGTGATCAGCACGATTTCCTTGTTCGCATTGTGAGACGCCGCCAGTGCGCGAAGTGCACGTGCGACAAAGGACGTATACGGTACCGACCGCTGCGACACGGCCATTCCTTTCAGAGCTTTCAACGCCGCCTCGGGTGTCACCGGGACCGGCGGGGAATGGGGATCAAAGTGATCTGAAAGGAGAAAAAGGTAGACCTCATCGGAAGCCGGGGTAGTGTTCAGGAGCTGCGATGCGGCTTCACGTGCCTGGTCAAACAGCACTCCATGGTTATTTCTCATCCCCATGCTCGGGGAATCGTCCAGAAGGACTACCACGGTGCTTGATGCACGCCCCCCGCCAGCTCCCGCAAACGAACCCTTCAGAGCGGGACGGGAGAAGGCCAGCACCAGGAAAATGATGAGGAGCGTTCGCAACAGGAGCATGAGCCACTGCCGGAGCTTGAGACGGCGCATCCGTGTCTTCTGCAGCTCCTTGAGAAACCGGAGTGAGCTGAAATCAACGATCTTCAGTTTACGGATGTTCAGCAGGTGGATAAGAATGGGGATGGCCGCCGCAGCGAGGCCAAACAGAACCAGTGGGTTGAGAAACGTCATCGTTCGTGCACGAAAGTGCCAAAATTCCTTCAGAAATGCAACTTGACTTTCCAACCCCAAAGGGCTATACTTTAAATTCCTTCGCTCACATTACCACGGGATACTCGCAATTGATCCGCAAGGACGTACTTGGGGGGGTTCTCTTTCTGTCGATGCTGGCTCCCGGGTTTGCGGCTCTTGCGGGCGACGATGACCGTGTTTCCCCTCCCGGGCTTCTGAAAACCCAGGAGGACACGGATCGATTCTATACTACGGCGGGCAGCATCGGGCTGACAGTTACCAATTTCGGCACGATCGGCACCCGGAATGCCTACTGGCCGAACCAGCCTTCCTGTGAATATCCCCGCGGATCCCGTGTGGAGCACCTGTATCAGGGTGCGATCTGGGTCGGTGCGGTTTCGAGGCGAACCGGCCAGATCCATGTCTCCACTGGTTCCAGTGACCGGGTTTCCACAACGACCGGCAAGGGAATCGAATTCCGCTCCTTCCAGGAATCGTCCATCGTTCAACGGTCTTCTCTCTCTGAACTTCCGTATTTTGACCAGAACGCCATCAGCCATCAGGATTTCCTGGCTGACTATTCTGATTTTATCGTGCGGGACAGCACGGCCCCTGACCAGAGTGTTCCCCTTGGCCTGCGCGTTCATCAGGAAAGCTATGCGTGGAACTTCCCGTTTGCCGATTTCTTTGTCATTCTGAACTACACGGTGTACAATGCCGGCGTGGATACCCTTGATTCAGTGTACGTTGGACTCTGGACGAACAACGTCGTGCGCAACACCAACAGTGTCAGGCCGGGAACGACGGGCTATTTTCAGCATGGAGGAAACGGCTATCTTGACACTCTGCGCATGGGATACACATTTGATTTCGACGGCATTCCCACGCCCCCTGCTGCGGATTCCTATATCGGGATCAAGCTTCTGGGAGCCGTTCCTTTCCCCAATGAAGTTGACTCGGTGGGCGCACTGACACGCCGCACGTACTATAACGCCTGGCGCTTCAGCAGTTCCGCCGGAGATATTGACTATTTTTCCCCGCAAGACGACGCGGAAAACATCCTTGGAGCGAGAAGCAGATATGAACGTCTGGGAGCCTCGCTTTCCCCGGACAAGATTGTCCCGCTGCGCACACAGGCGGACAACATGACGACCCTGCTGTCGTCCGGTCCGTTTGCCACGCTCAGACCGGGAGATTCGCTCAACGTTGTCTTCGGCGTTATCTGTGCGCGGAAGACGGGAACGCAGCCCGCCCGGCAGGATACCCGCGAACAGCGGAGCAAGCTCATGGCAAATGCCAAGCTGTGCCAGCAGGCCTATGACGGCGAGGATGTGAACGGCAACAATCTCCTGGACGCCGGTGAGGACCTGAATGGCAACGGGATACTTGACCACTATCGTTTGCCGCAGCCGCCCAGGGCCCCCAAGGTGCGTGCGGAGGTGGAGAACCAGAGTGTGGCGGTGTATTGGGACAAGTCCAGCGCCGAGCTGTCGCTCGACCCTATTTCCCGATCGCTTGATTTTGCCGGTTACCGCGTCTACCGGTCCAACGCGGGAGCGGATTTCACCGATCCTTCGAACCTGTTGCTGAACCTGCCGCTTGTCGGCGAGTTTGACCGCGCGGACGACAACATCGGCTACAACACCGGCTTCGGAAGGATCCTGCTTGATCAGCCAAAGACCTTCACGGGCGACACCGTGCACTACTGGTACCGCTTTCCTCCCGGGGATGTTACGATCAGCCACCTGAACGGATGGCAGTACGTCTACGGAGTTGCAGCATTCGATCAGGGTGACTCCTCGGCGGGTGTCACCTCGCTGGAAAGCAAGACCGTCCTCGCCCGCGTGATTCCCGGCACCGCCCCGAATGACGGGACGAAAAAAGTGGGCGTCTATCCCAATCCCTACTATGCAAATGCGATATGGGATGCCGGCGGAGAACGGACCAGAAAACTCTACTTTACCAATCTCCCCATGCGATGCGAAGTGAGGATATACACGCTTGCGGGAGACATCGTGGCCGAGTTTCCGCACGACGCAGCGACGTACAGCGGTGCGAACATCAACTGGTTCCAGCAGTTCGGCGGAAACGATGTGCCGCTGCAGCTGGCCGGCGGCGAACATGCCTGGGACCTGATTTCGAAGTTCGACCAGGCGATCGCCACTGGCCTGTACCTGTTCAGCGTGAAGGACACGGACAGCGGGGATATTCAGACCGGAAAATTCTTGATCATCAAATAACTACATTCACCACTTTTCCTGCGGAGGATTCACGATGAACAGACTGCTAGCGGTATTAGTGTCGCTTGTTTCTATGGCCATGGTCGCCACAGCGCAATATCCTTTCTACAGCATTCGGCAATTGCAGGAGGTTCCGGCGGAGTCGTTGACCGTTGCCGACACGCTGAAGAATTTCAGCGTCAATGTCAATCAAGTCCGGTGGACCCTGCAAACATCTCCGCAAATGGGTGACACCGTGACAACTGTCGGCATCGTGGTCATACCCCCGGGTGTCATCACCTACACCACAGATATCTGGACCATGTTGCTGTACGACACCACATCGGGTATCGACCAATGGGCGGGCATTCTCCTGCGCGGAAACCTGGCTGACTCCACGAAACTCAAGCAAGACGGATTCCTGAACGTCACACCAGGTGATATCATCACGCTTACCGGTGTTATGAGCGAGTTCCCCCTCAACCGCGGATTCAGCGCGACACAAATTGCCCCACTCGCCGGCAACCCCATCACCATTATCGGCTCGGCGCCTCTCCCCAAACCCATCGTGAAGAAAACCGGAGATTTCTACACCGGCCTCTCTCCCGTGGGAAAAATCCTGTACTCCGGCGGGGAACCTCTGGAAGGAATGTACGTTGAGATTCACAACGTCACCGTCAACAACAAAGTGAACATCGGTCGGGGGACATTCAGTGTTGTGGACGCTTTCGGCAACGAGATCAGCGATTACGACTGGTCACACTATTTCACGCTCGGTCATGGCACGAGCCAGCTTCCGCTCTGGCCTGAGGACCCGGACTGGGCGGTTGCCTACGCGAACATGGGAACCGGGGCACGCATCGACACGCTTCGTGGAATAATCACGACTTCGTCAGGACAGGAAGCGCCGCGCGGATACCGGATCTGCCCTATCTATCCCGGGGACATCGTCTTCAACCCCAATCCCGTCCCGCCGCTCATCACCACGCACCGACGGAACCCCGTTGTCGTCACACCCGACACGACGGCAACGGTCAGCGTCAGGGTGACCAGACAGACGAATGGGTCCTCCCCCAATACGGTCTCGCTCCTCTATAGCGCGAACAACGCCCCATACCAGACGGTGTCAATGAACTATCAGGCGTCGGATACCACGTACGTCGGCGTGATTCCTGAACAGGTCGCCAACACAACTGTGAAGTACTTCATACAGGTAGTGGACTCCTTCGCGCAGGTTGTCCGTCTCGCAAGTTCCTCCACGAACAGTGGAATTGCGGCGGACACGTCCTTTGGCACCTTCTTCTACACCTCCCTCGCGCGCGCCTTGACGATCGCCGACGTGCAGTATACGCCATATGTCAACGGCCGGAGTCCCTATCTCGGTGCGGAGGTGACGCTTTCGGGTATCATGACTGCTGATACGCTGCGGATATCCCTCTCCCCGGCTACCGGTGGCAGCACGAATGCATGGTACATGCAGAGCACGAATCAAGCCTGGAGCGGGATCTGGCTGACAGCATCGGACACAACGGTGCAACGGCAGATGGCGGCACTTCGTAACGGCGACAGCATCAGCGTCACCGGAACGGTCCAGG
>DAINBR010000236.1:0-1287 GCA_036732865.1 Bacteroidota bacterium
TGGTAGACCACCGGGATGCTCTTGAGAACATAAAGGATCAGGATATAATAGATGACGACAAACTCGCCAAATGTCTTCGCCTGGGCTCCCCAGGAAGTCACAATGGGACGGTCTTGGAGTTCGGCATAGCTGCGGAGGCCGGTCATCAGAAAGTCCCGGAAGATCACTATCCATACCATCCATGCGTCGACAAGTCCCAGGCTGACATACGAGAGCAAGGCGGCTGAGGAGAGGATCTTGTCGGCCAGGGGATCGAGGAATTTGCCCCAGCGTGTCGAAAATCCCAATCTCCTCGCAATCCAACCGTCGTACCAGTCTGTAAAGGCTGCTATGACAAAGACGGCAAGAGAAAGCTGACGCAGGGTCACCGAATCCGAGAGAAGGAGTACAACGAACACGGGTGTCAGCGCAATCCGCAACAGCGTGAGCTGATTTGGGAGATTGAGCTCGAATTGTAGTTTGGGCATGAGCGGCTGCCGGAAGAGGGGACAAACAAAAAAGCCATCAGAGTTTGGATGATGGCTTTCGTACTGTCAGGATTCGCGAATCGTCAGGCGGCTTTCGTCACCTTGTTGGATTTCAGGCAGTTCGTGCAAACCGTCATCCGGCGCGTACGGCCATCGACATTTGCGCGGACCTCCTGCAGGTTTGGCATCCAGCGCCTGCGCGTAAGATTGTGCGCATGCGAAATGTTGTTGCCGCTTATCGGTTTCTTGCCGCAAATATCACACACACGTGCCATCTTTTCACCTTGATTTGTAAATCGTATAAATATAACCAACAACGGCCAAAGAAGCAAGGTTTTTCATCGGTTTTCTTGAATGTCGCCGCCGCTTTCCGTACAATTATCGCATGACCGTTCTCGGGATAGAGACATCATGTGACGAGACTTCGGCGGCCGTCCTGCGGGACGGCCGGATCGATTCCAACGTCATTTCGTCGCAGTATGTTCACAGGAAATTCGGGGGTGTGGTGCCGGAATTAGCCTCGCGGGCTCATCAGCGCCTCATCATGCAGGTCGTGCAGGAAGCTCTCGATGCGTCGGGTTGCAGGAAAGAAGACCTGAGCGCGGTCGCTGCGACGTTTGGCCCCGGCCTGGTCGGGGCCCTTCTGGTCGGTCTGAATTTCGGGAAGGCTTTTGCCTACGGTCTCGGCGTACCGTTCGTGGGAGTCAACCACATGGAGGGGCACCTTTACTCTGTGTTGATGCAGGATCCAGCGCCGGGTTTCCCGTTTCTTTCGCTGCTCGTTTCCTGATGGCACTATACTAGCAAATAGCGAGAATTT
>DAINBR010000236.1:1297-5637 GCA_036732865.1 Bacteroidota bacterium
CGCTTATCGTTTCCGGGGGGCATACGATGCTCGTGCATGTCGAGGGACCATTCAGACATCATGTCCTGGGACAGACCCGGGACGATGCTGCGGGCGAAGCGTTCGACAAGGTGGCAAAAATGCTCGGTCTGGGATATCCCGGCGGGCCGCGCATTGACGCTCTCGCGGCTGTGGGCAATCCCCGCGCAATCAGGTTTCCCCGGTCATTTCTCGGGCCGGACACGCTGGACTTCAGTTTCAGCGGCGTCAAGACCGCCGTACTCTATTATCTGCGCGACAACGGCGCTCCCGCCACCGACGCAGCACTTGCAGACCTCTGTGCGAGCTTTCAACACTCCGTTGTCGAGGTGCTTGTGCAAAAGACGCTGAGGGCGGTGGAGATGACGGGCGCACATACAGTGACCATTGCGGGGGGAGTATCCGCCAATACAGGCCTCCGTTCATCCCTCGGTTCCGTCTGTGCTGCCAGGGGGTTGCAACTGTTCACTCCCCGGCTCGAGTACTGCATGGATAACGGTGCCATGATCGCGCTTGTCGGCTGGATGAAACGGATGAGAGGCTTGTATTCGCCCCTCGACCTGACGGCTGTCGCCGGGCTGGAACTCGCGTGAACACGATCTCGCCGCCGCCTTCCCGCGTTGTCCGGTACCTCATCCTTGCAGGTGCCGTCCTGATCCTTTCCGGCGGTGCGGTCCTGTTGTACGCGCTCTACTGGCCCAACACTTTTCCGGACCAGGCGGAGCGTTTGGTGTTCGTTTCACGCGGCGCTACGTTTCAGACGATCGTGGATTCCCTCGATCGGAGCGGTGTCATTCGTAGCCGTCTCTTGTTCCGGGTGACCGCCCGCCTTGCCGGTGGAACAGAACGATTGCAGGCGGGAAAGTACCATTTCTACTCCGGACTGTCGAATCTCGATATTTATCTTTCGCTGCGTGACGGGCGCAACACGGTACTCATCGGCGTCACCATCCCCGAAGGGTTGCGAGCCCGTGCGCAGGCACGGCTGTTTGCGCGAGCCCTCGGGATCGACAGCGCCAGGTACATGAGCATCGTCAACGATCCCGCTATCGTCAGAGCCTTCGGCCTGGAAGGCGGTTCGCTGGAAGGGTATCTCTTACCCGACACATACCGACTGATGTGGGAACAGGACGAGAGGGAGATTGTCGAGAGGCAAGTGGATGAGTTCAAACGGTTTTTCAACGATTCGCTGGAAGCCCGGGCGAAGGAGTTCGGCTGGACCGTTCAGCAGGCCGTGACATTTGCATCCATCGTCGAAGGGGAAGCGGTACTTGCGGATGAGCGGCCGGTCATTGCGGGCGTCTATCACAATCGCCTCCGTCTCGGTATGAAACTTGAAGCTGATCCGACCCTGCAGTATATTTTCACCGACGGACCCCGGCGCGTGCTCTACGTCGATCTCCGGATCACGCACCCGTACAACACATACCTCTACCCGGGTCTGCCACCCGGGCCCGTAAATAATCCAGGGAAAGCCTCAGTGCTTGCGGCACTCTATCCCCGGCAGCACGGGTATCTGTTCTTCGTAGCCAACACTCTTGGCGGACACTGGTTTGCCAAGACCTATTCCGAACACGTGCAGAACGTGCGCAAGTACAGAAGGTCAAGGGCGCGCAATTGAACTCATCCTTGACTCACAGGGTTCCGCGGCCGCCGTTCTTTTCCCTGTCCTTTGCATTCAGCGCAGCCGCTCTGTTGAATGGTTGTGCCGGACAGGTGTTGCCTTCGGGAGGGCCGCCTGACACCACCCCGCCGTACATTGTCCGGAGCTATCCGGACAGCAATGCCACTCGTGTTTTGCCCTCGCAGATCGACCTTGAGTTCAGCGAGTACGTCGAGCGCCGCACGGTGGAGGAAGCGCTCTTCATTTCGCCGTATGTCGGACAGCCGGAATTCGACTGGAGCGGAACGGAAGTGACCATTCGCTTTCCCGAAAAGCTCAGGGAGAATACCACCTACGTCCTCACTGTGGGAACGGATGTGACCGATCTTCCGGCGCGGGGAGGAAACGCGATGGCCCATGCGTACACACTGGCGTTCAGCACCGGCGACTCGATTGATACCGGCAGGATTAGCGGGCGGGTATTCGACGAACACCCCGAAGGCGTAATGATTTTCGCCTATAGCCTGCAGGATATGCTCCCCGATACACTGAACCCCGGACATACGCGCCCACAGTACATCGTGCAGACGGGAAAAGACGGGAGCTTCGGATTGAAAAATATCGCGTTCGGCACGTATAGGGTAATAGCAGTCCGTGACGAGTACCACAATCTGTTGTACGACCGTGAGATCGATCAGTTCGGAGTGGGCACGGAAGATCCGGTTCTGGACGGCAACAAGCCGGAGGTGCGTGACGGGTGGTTCCGCATGTCGAAGGAAGATACGACACGTCCGTTCCTGGCGAGTGTCACCGCCATAGACCGCCGACATCTGCTGGTGCGGTTCAGTGAACCTGTCGATACGCTTGCATTCCCTCGGGCGGTCTTTTCACTCTTTGATACTTTGTCGACGGCCGCCGTCGCCATCGGTGCGCAGTACCAGAATTTGGGGAATCCGGCTCTTGCAGGCATCGAGACCGTCGGCCCGTTGGACAGCACGGCAACATACAGGCTGGTTGTGCGGGGAGTGCTGGATGGTGCCGGCAACACGCTGGACACGAACAACGCATCGTCGACGTTCAGCGGTCCATCGGTGTCCGATACGCTCAAACCCTATCCGGGCATCCGGGGGATCGCCGATAGCACACGGGCGATCTGGTTGCACCCGCAATTTGCGGTGGATTTCCGGTTGCCGGTCAATCTGTCCGGCGTCATGCACGGCTTTTCCTTGCTTGATACATCATCTAACGTGGTGCCGGTGGAGGTCCGTCCGCGGACTTCAGCGGAACTTCTCGTCGTTCCTTTGTCGCCGCTCCGGCCTCTCGCGTGGTACACACTCCGGCTTCCGCTCGATTCGGTGCGTGACAGCAGGGGGACGCACTGGCGTGATTCACTTTTCGAGCTGCACTTTCAGACTCTGGATACGCGGACACTCGGAACAATTGAAGGAACACTGGAAGGTACGGGCGGGGAGCATCCCATGGTGCTCGTGGTGAAGACGACGGATGTCAAGCCTCAACGGACCTTTGTGAGTCGCATCGACAGGCCCGGGAAATTCCTGGTCGGCGACATCCCTGAAGGGCGCTACGGCATCGAGGCATTCGAAGATCTTGAAGGGGACGGGGTGTACCGGGCGGGTGTGCCGCATCCGTTTGAGCCCAGTGCGCGGTTCACCGTGTATCCCGATACTGTCAAGGTGCGTGCGCGATGGAGTGTAGAGGGGGTTCAGGTGAGATTTCGGTGAGCAGGGAATCGGCGACTATGGATTGTGGAGCCACCGTTGTCGGTTCGACTACTTCACCTCCGGCAGCTCCGATGGCAGAGGTGGTGGCTCGGGGCGCCGGCCGATGTTCTTGTAGACTCTTTCCGGCACCACCCAGGCATCGGGAAAACCCTGCTCGATCATCATGCGTGCAAATCGGTCCGCTTCGAACCTCGTGGCAAAATTCCCCGCACGGATCTTGTAGCTCGGAGAGGCATAATCCAGATAGAACCACTCTCCCGGAAACAGCCCTTCAAGCTCCGCCTTTTTCATCCGTGCCTCGTCAATACTCCTTGTTGCAAATGCCTGTACCCTGAAGCCCTGAATCATGTCGCTTGACGCCGGCAGCTTGGGGATATCGGTGGACTCCGGCTGAGAAGAATCAGCGGGGAAGGGAAGCGCCGTGGGGGGCACAGCCTGCACGGGGTCGTGGTCTGACGGCCGGAACGATGCTTCGGCGGAGCGGACATCATCGGCGGCCTCCCCCGCGCGGTCCTCGGTTGCCTGCCGGGATGTCGAGCACCCGGCCAGTAGAGCGGCGACCAGCAGCGTCAACGTAAAAACCAGGCATCTGTATTGCGCATGTCCTCTGCACATTACGCGGCCTTTGGGGATTCGCCGGCTTCGCCGACGACGATGCGGACGCTTGCGCTCGCCCCGATGCGGTCAGCACCGCTGGCAACCATGGCCAATGCGTCTTCTCTGCTGCGGACTCCGCCGGCAGCTTTGACTCCCATCGCACTGCCGACAACCCGGCGCATCAATGCGATATCTCCGGCGGTGGCTCCACCTTTCGCAAAACCCGTGGATGTCTTGACGAAGTCCGCTCCTATTTTCTTCGTCAGGAGGCAGGCCTTGACCTTTTCTTCGTCGGTAAGCAGTGCGGTTTCAATGATCACTTTCGTCAGCACCCTGTGACGCCGTGCGACATTGACGACTGCCGCGATGTCGCGCTCGAC
>DAINBR010000237.1:0-5630 GCA_036732865.1 Bacteroidota bacterium
TTTCCTGCGGATAAATGATCGCGTTCGTTCCGGGAAGTTGTTCCATGGCGAGGCCCGTGTTCAGGTCAATACCGATCTGTTTGTATGCCTTATACGCGAGTTGACTGCAATAAAAGGACTCTTCTGTTTCTGCGTTGAGGAAGTTCAGGTTGTACGGCTTGCCAAGTTGCGCGAGGCAATACGCGGCGACCGCCTTGCGCATGGCATGTTCTTCCTCTTCTGAAGCTCCCAGTCCATCCAGGGGAGAGGCAATCCCATAAAAGGTATCGAACAAAAGGCCGCGACGACGCCGGGAGACGGCGAAGCGCTGTAGCGGCTCCCGCGGGGCGGAAAGCCCGGATCGGCAGAAGCACACCTCCGGAAAGGCGTGGAGTCTCGCTCCCGTATGCCGAAACCACCAGGGGCGCATCCGGTGTGCCTGCATCGGCCTTCCCGAGCTCAAACGTGCGGGAAAGAGAGTACGTGCCTTCCCTCAGCCAGATCGTCGCAGTCTCGCCACCGGTGATTGCCCCCCCCGCTCTGAGTGAACGGACACGGTCCCTGGCACGTTCCAGTGTCCTGAAGGGCTTCTCATGTGTTCCCGGATTATTGTCGTTGCCGGCAAGTGAAACATAGAAATCGGCCGCATTCGCCGATGACAGAAGCGCGCACAATGCAAGAGAAAGGAGACACTTCATGATGGTAAGTTCTTTGTGTGTAGAAAGCAGTTAAGGACGAGAAGAAGGCGTAGATGACGATATCAATCTATAATTTGGCCGGTCAAATGTCAAAGGTGCGGTCGCCGCTTGATGGTGTGTGCAACTCTCTCTATATTATTAACACCTGACTCCTCACAATCACCATTGCCATGACTAAACTCTTCCTTGAGTTCTTCAAGACCGAGAAGGCATCCGGCCTCGTTCTCATTGTGTGTACGATCGTATCGCTGAGCCTGGCAAATTCCGGGGGCGCGGCATCATACCTCTCGCTTTGGCAGCTGCCGGTCTTCGGGCAGACATTTTTATACTGGATCAACGACGGTTTGATGACGGTTTTCTTTCTCCTTGTCGGGTTGGAGATAGAGCGGGAAATCTACACCGGGGAGTTGTCTCAACCCCGGAAGGCACTCCTGCCGATCGTGGCTGCGGCAGGTGGCATGGCTATTCCTGCACTCGTTCACTTTTCCTTCAATGCCGGGACTGCCACACAGGCCGGTTTCGGAATCCCGATGGCCACCGACATCGCATTTGCGCTCGGGGTCCTGTCCCTCCTCGGCGATCGCGTGCCGCTTTCGCTGAAGGTGTTCCTGACTGCTCTGGCCATCATTGATGATCTCGGAGCAATTCTTGTCATTGCCATCTTGTATTCGGCTGACATTTCGGTCATGAGCCTGCTGATCGCCGTTCTCATCATCGTTGTGCTCTTTGTATGCAACCGGCTCAGGATCGGCAGTCTGGTGCTCTATCTTGTTGGCGGGATCTTCCTCTGGCATTTCATTCACCAGTCCGGGATTCACGCCACCATCACCGGCGTGATCCTGGCATTCCTCATTCCATTCGGAAAGGGAGACGAATCCTCACCATCCTATCGCCTCCAGCACCGGCTGCACTTTCCTGTGGCATTCATCATTCTGCCCCTATTCGCGCTCGCCAACACGAGTCTGACGATAGCTCCTGGCTGGCACCTGTCGTTGCTGCAGCCCAACAGCATCGGTATCGCCCTGGGACTCGTGTTGGGAAAGCCGATCGGAATCACCATGTTCTCACTCCTCGGTGTCAGGACGAAGGTGCTGGTGTTGCCCGGAGATCTGCAATGGAAACACATCCTGTCCGTCTCCGTGCTCGGGGGGATTGGTTTCACGATGTCGATCTTCATTGCGCTGCTTGCTTTCCAGGATGCGGCCCTGGTGCAGGCATCTAAGATTGCGATTCTGTTCGCCTCGACGTGTGCAGGTCTTGTGGGTTATGTGATGCTCCGGCTCGCGTCCAGGCGTTTTTCTGCTTGACATTTTCACTGCAATCACTGTTCTTGAATACGGGTTCAATACAGTAATGCCGGCACCGTGAAGCACTTGCGTAACATAGCAATGGTAATGCTCGCACTCCTCTATCTCGGAGGAGCGTGTGCGCAGGCGTCCGGAGTGACGTTTCCGCCCACCGGTACCGGCAACAAGGTCTACGCCGATTTCAAAGGGAAGGGGAAGGAACCGCCGCGTCTCACGGTCTCTCACCGCCGGCACATGCCGTTGGTCAAACCGGTGGTGGTTCCCCCGGCCGTTGCCGTTCTTCAGCCTCAAATCCATAGGGTCGAAGAAGGTAGGGCCATTCCCCCGACACAATCCTGCCGTACCCCGCATGCCTCATTCTCGTTCTGCCGTAGTGACAGGGCTCCGCCGCGCATCTGAGTGCCAGGCCGATTTCCAGCGTATAGATCCAGCGCAACGAACTTTCCTGCCTGCAAGCGGTTCATCTCGTCCTTCACTTCTGCCGCCGGCACGGACAGTCGATGGTGGAAGGTGCGGGAGGAGATGATTCCTAGCCCGCAGGCTCAGACCGACGGAGGAGAATATCATGGCACATCGTAGCAAAGCGCGTCGTCAACCTGTTGCAGAACCGGGCAAGCCTGAGGTGACGCCGGAGAGCCCGAATGTCGCCAAACCGGCAAACAACCCCGCGCCGGTCGTACAGACGAATTCCCACAGTGATTCAGAGGGACCGGCATGGCAAATCATCTTCGTGCTCGCTGCAATTGCTCTGAGCGTTCTCCTGCTGATTGCCAAGGCGGTCGGTTTGGTGTAGTGTACGGACCTGTTCCACGGCTGTTGATCGGTTGTTGTCCTGGCGCTTCAAGAAAGAGTGAATGAGATGAAACCGTCTCACGGTTCGGCTCCCAGGAAGAAACGTTTGGATGACGTCGGCCTCAGGAGACGGGCCCTTGTGTATGGAGGGATCGCCGGCGGCGCACTGGTTGTGCTGGCGGCGGTTCTTCTTGTGGTGAATCCGTTCGGTGATTCTCCGCCGGCGCGTCAAGCCGGCGTTGAGAAGGGAGGCGACGGCCAGCAGCCCCTGCCGACGGATCTCTGGCTCCAGCGGGCATCCTTGATCAGCCGTCTCTTTCATCAGGTCTACACGCCGGGCTGGGAGGGTGCCTATGGAGCAATGGGGGATGCGTACCTGTTTGCGGCCACGAACGACTCCGCTCTCCTCCGGTTCCACACTGTGGAACATCCGCTCACCCGGCTTTCCAACGGGTACTGGCTGGACGACCGTGCATGGGCATGTCTCGCCCAACTGACGTGGTGGGAAGTCACCGGCAAGACCAACATGGGGTTGGTCACCGATGCCGCACAACGGTACAATGAAGCGCGTGCAGCTGGAATGCTTTCAAACCACGAGGGATACTGGACCTGGTACAACTATCCACGTGGGGCACAGGTAAGCGATCCCGTGTTTACCAACACGAACATGAACCAGATGGCACAGGTCGCGTGCCGCCTGTACGATGCAACGCGCGATGAACGCTACCTCCAGGACGCTCTGCTTGTGTGGAATGGAGATGCAATCTCCCCGGGCGTTGAGAAGAGGCTGTATCGAGGCAACGGCCGGTGGCAGGGAAGGGAGGGAAGGGCGGCGTTCGGAAGAGAGCTTCCGTGGGATGGAGCAGGTTACTGTGCACTTGGCGCAGCGTTGTATCGAACGACAAAGGACCCCCGGTACAAGAAGATCGTCGTTGAAACGGCGAAGCGGATCCTCTCCCCGGAAGCCGCGTGGGTGGACCCGAACGATTTCTACCAATTGCGAATGGATGGTAATGGTGCATTCGTCCATTTTCTCATGGATGCCTACTCGATCGCACCGCCGGAGTTACATGACGTTCCGGCAAAGGTGGCGAAAATGCTCGAGCACGTCTGGACGAACCATCATGGTACCGCGCGGGTTCTCCTTCACAGGGAGCTGGATCATGGGATTCGCAATGGCTGGAATCCGGAGGGCGGAGAAGATGGGTACGGCGTGGACGAGGTTGGTACTGTCCATGCGCAGGGAGAGGCGGTCAGGGCCTTTGGAGTCTTTGCGTACTTCAGAAATGTCCCGCTCGCGGGGCGTCAGCGCCCTTCGGAATCCGGACCCGGGTAATCAGGCGGCATGACTACGGCGTCACATCAACAATGGGACGCAGCTGCACCGCAGGCACGCAGTGCCCTACCGACTGCTGTCGACCGCACAGAGAATATCGCCGGCATAGCTCACCAACTTCACCTGTTGATCCGTCGATTGTACACGGGCTTCCGAGAGGCAAAAAAGGGAAAAGACTAGGAAACGAATTGAAAATTGTTCATCTTATGATGTGAGTTATCCATGTTCCATACGCAGGATCGAATCGCATGAACCTCTTTGTTGGGAACCTCACCCGCGACGTGACGGAAGTGGAACTTCGTGAGCTTTTTGAGCCATTTGGGAAACTCGCCTCTGTCAGCATTGTCAAGGACAAGTTTTCAGGCCTTTCAAAAGGATTTGCATTCGTGGAGATGCCCGTGAAGGAAGAGGCCGAGGCGGCCATTGCAGGATTGTACAGAAAGCAGCTCAAGGGGCAATCCATGGATGTCACAGAAGCCCGGCCACGCGAGGCCAGAAAATCCGGTCCCGGTGGTCGCGGTGGTGGAAGACGCCGTTCATGGTAGCGGGAAGATTGATGCGATTTCATTAGGAAGTGATCGGTGAAATCGCTATCATGAATTACTGACGATGATGCGTTAGGTTTTGTCGGGACTGAAATAGTAGACCGCTATCCGCAATACCCCCGGGTACCTCTCCTCTTAAGTTAATCGACACGACATTCGCCTCCAGTCTTACCAGCGTGTTTTGCGGTATTGTAGACCGTCACCAGGGCCCCCGGTGATTTGTTGGGCCGGCGTCCGGCGTTTCTTCTTTCTGTTGAACGTCCAGCGCCTGCTCCCCTGAGTCCGGATTGTCCGAGCGGTTCAATGTTGTTTCATTTTTTACAAAGGTTTTTATGAGCTTTACCTCTTTTGGTCTTTCCGACAGAATTCTGGACGCAGTCCACGCCGTCGGATATACAACCCCGACTCCCATCCAATCGCTTGCCATTCGTCCGGCGTTGGCGGGGAAGGATCTTATCGCCAGTGCGCAGACAGGCACCGGAAAAACTGCGGCGTTTGTGTTGCCGCTCTTGCACAGGCTCGCCGCGGGTGCCACGAGACATGGTCACCAGCGTGATCCCCGGGCGCTCGTGCTTACCCCCACACGCGAGCTTGCCCAGCAGGTCCAGCAGGCAGTGACAGACTACGGCCGTTTCCTGTCGTTGCGGGCGCTCTCCGTGTATGGTGGCGTGAGCATTGATGCCCAATTCAAGCAGCTCCGGATCGGCGCTGACATTGTGGTTGCCACCCCCGGTCGATTGCTGGACCACATGCAGCGCGGTTCCATCGACCTCTCGCAAGTGGAAGTCCTCGTCCTCGACGAGGCTGACCGGATGCTGGATATGGGTTTCATTCGGGA
Source organism: Bacteroidota bacterium (assembly GCA_036732865.1). Taxonomy (GTDB): domain Bacteria; phylum Bacteroidota; class Ignavibacteria; order UBA10030; family UBA6906; genus Fen-1255. The sequence continues at coordinate 5,496 of DAINBR010000237.1, forward strand.
TATCCGGAAGATTGTGGGTGCCATACCTAAGAAACGGCAGACGCTGCTCTTCTCGGCCACCATTTCTTCTGATATTGCCTCCATGGCGGCCAGCATTCTGCATGACCCTCAGACCGTCGAAGCGGAAGGACACGG
>DAINBR010000238.1:0-5621 GCA_036732865.1 Bacteroidota bacterium
ACACCCCAGCCATTGAAGGAAAGTATGCCAAGGTTGAACCGCGAAGCAAGCATGTTTTGCGCCGCGGCTTTGCCGAACCAATATGCGGCCTTACCCGAGTCCGCCTCGATCCCTCTGCCGATCATATACCGGACCCCCAATTCATGCTGGGCAATCGGATCGCCGGCATTCGCCTTCCGTGAGACCTGGAATGTCTGCCAGATGTCGTCAAGTACATCGGATGTACGCAGGAGTGGGGGCGGTGGAAGGGAGGGCCGTTTGAAAACAGGACTGTCGATCTTCTGTTGCGCCTGCAACCGAGGACCGACAGTGCCGCACACGGGCAGCAACAGGAGAACCACAACGAGAAGAGGAAATCTCATCAACTATTCATAGCGAAGCGCCTCGATCGGGTCGAGCATCGCCGCCTTCCATGCAGGATAGACGCCAAACACGAGTCCAACGACGGAACAGCTTATGAGTCCGATCATCGCCCAATCCCAGGGAATTACCGCCGGCACTTCCAGGAGCAACCCCACGACATTGCCGCCGAGAATGCCGAACACGATCCCGATGAGACCGCCGATTTCCGACAGCAGGATGGCCTCGATGATGAATTGCTGGAGTATGTCGCTCCGCTGCGCGCCGATGGCCTTCCGGATCCCGATCTCGCGCGTCCGCTCTGTCACCGACACCAGCATGATATTCATGATGCCCACACCAGCGGCAAGCAGCGCAATTGAGCTCACCAACAACACACCCATCCGCAGGTACAGGGTGAAATCGTTGAACTGCTTGATGAGGGAATCGTTGGAGAACCACGCAAAATCGTCCTCGTCGCCCGGCGCCACTTTCCGCGCAGTCCGGAGGATCGATCGGGTCTGCTCGATTGCCTCATCAAGCACTTCGTTGTTGAGGGCTTTGACCATGATGTTGACACTTCGGCGGTTCCTTCCGTAGTTGTCCATGTACGTGCTGATCGGAATCGCCCCGAAATTGTCCTGATTGCCGCCCAGAGCACTCCCCTTCTTGGCAAAGACCCCGATCACCTGGTACACGTTTCCGTCGACCCTGACAGTCTCCCCAATCGGACTAATACTGGGGGGAAAGAGTTTGTCGACAACCGCGCGCCCCAGTATGATCACCGGTCGGGCCAATTCCATATCTGTGCCCGAGAAGGGCCGGCCGCTCTCCACAACCCAATCGTTGGTGGTAATGCCGTCGATGTTCTCGGCCATGATGGTAATATTGGGATTGGTTTTTGCCCCGCGCCAGACCATGGTCTTGCCGGATTCCCACATTTCAAGTCCCACCGCGGCGGCAAGAGTAGCTTTCTCAAGTACTTCCAGTCCTTGTTCGTACGTGATATTCTTCCTGTTGTGGAACCTGCGGTGGTCATGCGGGCCCGTCTGAAATGCCGGGTACTTCTGAATCTGGAACGTGTTTGCCCCGAGGTTTGTCATCCCCTCTTCGATGCTGTTCTTCAACACACCGACAGCCGTCATCACGGAAATGATGGAGAATACTCCCACGGCAATACCGAGGAGGGTGAGGAGTGAACGGAGTTTGGAAGTGCGAATAGCACTTACCGCCATGCGCAGAGCCTCCCCGAGGTCGGCGAGCTGGAGAACTATTCTACTCATACCGCAGTGCCTCCACCGGATCCATTTTGGCGGCCCGGTACGCCGGCAGGAACCCTGACACGAGTCCCACCGCAAGGGAGATAATGATGGCGATTGCCACAACCGAAATGGGCATCGCCGTCGGAAGAACCTGATCGACGACGAGACTCAACGGGAATGCGATCGCTAACCCGATCACGCCCCCGATCAGGCAAAGGGCTGCGGCCTCAATAAGAAATTGCATGAGGATGGTGCGGCGGCGGGCCCCGATCGCCTTCCGGATCCCGATTTCTTTCGTGCGCTCCGAGACGGAGACGAACATGATGTTCATGATGCCAATCCCCCCGACGAACAGAGAGAGGCCGGTGATGAAGAGCCCGATAGAAGCGATAACCAAACTTATGGGGGCGAACGTCTGGGTCAGCAATTCCTGCTGGTTGATGTTGAAGTCGTTTTCCTTCCCCGGCGCGATCCGGCGGATCTTGCGCATGATGCCTTCCAGTTCGATCTTGGCATCTTCCATCTTCGCCACGTCTGCAACATTGACTTGAATCGTGGCATCGCGGCGGCTGCCGAAGTGGCTCTGAAATGAAAAGAGCGGGATGATCACGAGGTTGTCGGATGTGAAGGTGCCGAAGAGTCCGCCCTGTTTCTCGAGAACACCGATCACGGTATAGGGATGGCCGGCAACGCGCACCACCTTGCCAAGGGGATCTTCACGCGGAAAGAGTGTCTCCGCAACATTCGCACCGATCGCACAGACCGGCCGGCCGCCGTTGGATTCTTCCACCGTGAAGAACCGACCGTCTTCCAGTGTGACACCGGCAGCCATCATGTACGCTTGTGTCGTGCCGGTCACAAACGCATCTTCCATGCTGAGGTTTCCGTAAGTCGCGCGTCTGCGGGTGCGGACCACGGGGGCCACGGCGTCACTCAATTTCGTCTGCCGTTCGATCTTCTGCCCGTAGCTGACTTCAAGGCGTCGCCGGTTGCGGTAGAATGTCCAGTCTTCATTGGACACCCATGGAAACCGTTGAACGTAGAGCACATTCGTCCCGAAAGCTGCAGCGCTGCGCGCAAATGCACGGTCCACCCCCTCGATCGCCGTCGCCATCAGCGTGACGGACACGATGCCGATAACGATTCCCAGGGTTGTCAGCACCGAGCGCAATTTGTTGGCCCGGATCGCCCGCAGGGAGATCAGCAACCCCTCTCTGATTTCAGCAAGCAGGTGCATCTGCGGCTCCGTTCTGTCTCACGCAACACTCGCTGCTGTGGCGCGACGATGGCGCACCGGGCCATCCGATTCGATGAGTCCGTCACGCAACCGGACTGCGCGGTGGGCATGTTCGGCAATGTCAGCTTCATGGGTAACCAGAATGATCGTATTTCCCTGGTGATGAAGCTCTTCGAACAACGCCATGATTTCTTCGCCCGTCTTGCTGTCGAGATTTCCGGTCGGTTCATCCGCCAGGATGATCGATGGCCGTGTGACGAGAGCACGTGCAACCGCCACACGTTGACGCTGACCGCCGGACAGTTCGTTGGGTTTGTGATGGACGCGATCACCCAGACCGACGTGGTCCAGAGTCTCTAGGGCACGCTGTTTCCTCTCGCCGGCGCCAAAGCCGCCGTAGATCAACGGCAGCTCGACATTGTGCAAGGCATCCGAACGGGGCAACAGGTTGAATGTCTGAAAGACAAACCCGATCTCCTTGTTCCGGACCTTGGCCAGATCGTTATCGTCCATCTCGCTGACGTTTACACCGTTGAACTGGTACAGCCCCGATGTCGGGGTATCCAGGCACCCGATGATGTTCATCAGTGTGGATTTCCCCGAGCCGGAAGGACCCATGATAGCCACATACTCATTCTTGGCGATCGACACCGAGACGCCCCGAAGTGCGTGCACTTCTTCCGCCCCGCCCATGTCATACGTCTTGACGATATCTTTCAGTTCAATGACATTCATCGTGCTATCCTTCAGCGGGTTTCTTGCGAATGTCCTTCTTCGGCTCTTCGATGCGGACCTTGCTGCCATCTTCCAGCTCGCGGTTGATGGCCTTGTAGCTGCCCGAGACCACGAGGACACTGTCTTTCAAGCCACTGGTGATTTCGATCCACTGGTCGTCGCTGATGCCCCGGCGCACCGGTGTGCTCTTGGCTTCGCCATTGTCGACTATAAACACAATTTCCTGTGCCTTATTCTCCTCTTTCTTCTTGGGAGTCGTCGACGCTGCCACCGGAGCCTGCTCTTCCTGCTCACCTTCCTTCATCTCCTTTTTCGGTACCCGCGTTGTGATGGACTGGATCGGTACGCAGAGGATTTCGTGCTTTGTCTCGGTTTCAATATCGGCCGTCATGGACATGCCGGGACGGAGTGACAGCGACGCGTCAATCACACGCATCTTCACCATGAAGTTCGTGACTTCTTCCTGGGTTCCCAGTCCCTTCGAAGTGGCCGTGTTGGCAATCTCGTACACGACGGCGTTGGCTTTGCGGTCAGGGAAGGCATCGACCGAAATGCGAGCCGTATCGCCGATCGAGACCAGAACGACATCGTTCTCGCTCACATCAACGCGCGCTTCCATGCGCGAAAGATCGGCGATCGTCATCACATCGGTCCCCTGGAACTGCACTGTGCCCAGCACACGTTCACCGAGTTCGGAGTTCAACTGGCTGACCGTCCCGTCCATCGGGGAGACGATGGTAGTCTTCCGCAGACTTTCTTCCGCCTGGTTCAGCGATGCATTGGATTGTGCGTACGCCGCCCTGCTCTGATCGTAGGCTGCCCGCGCTTGATCGAATTCCGCCTGGGAGACCATTCCCTTTTTGAACAGGGTTTCCACCCGCTTGAATTCCGGTTCCGTACGGCTCACGTTCGCTTTGGATTGCTGCACGGCCGCCGCGAACTGCTCGCGCTGGGCAACGTAGAAGTCGGGCTTGATCTTCATCAACAGTTCACCCTTCTTCACTTTTTGCCCTTCCTTAATCGGCAGAGCGACGATCTCACCGCTCACTTCGGGGGTGATTTTCACGAGGACCTCCGGCTGGATCTTCCCCGTCGCTGTCACCACTTGGGTCACGGTCCGACGCTGTGCCTTCTCCACCTGTACCTGAATGACCGGCTCTTTCTTACTGCCCAGGAAAATGATGACACCGAGTGCCACGACCACCAGAAAGAGCACGGAAAAAATGATGATCTTCTTGCGTGTTTTCCTACCATTCTTTGCCATGACGGCACTCCTTACGTGCGGTTAGTATGCTCTCTCGCCGAGTACGTACTCGACGTTCCGTTTCGCTATGATATAGTTGTACGAGGCGTTCACGACATTTGCTTCGGCATTCACGAGCCCCGCATTGGCGGTCAGGAGATCGAGCAGTGTCCCCGCACCGAGATTGTAGCGCTCTTCGGCTATTTTCCGGTCTTCTGTGGCTGAAGTGAGTCCCTTCTGGCTGACTTCATACTGCTTCATGGCCGCGTCAAGGTCAAGAAGGGCCTTCTTCACCTCGACACCAATGTTACGCTCAGACTGCGCAAGCGTGATCTCCGCATTGCGTTTCGTTGCTGCGGCGTTCTGGATGGAAGCATTCGTCGCAAACCCGTCGAATAACGTCCAGCTCAGCCGCACACCCCAATAAATTGTCTTGAAATCGAACAGCGTTCCGATGGTCTCATTGTTAGCTGACAACCCGGCATTGGCGCTCAGGCTCGGGAAATAGCCCGCCCGCGCCGAGGTCACGCCCGACTCCGCCGCATCGAGACCCGCCTTCAGACTCTGATAGTCCGGCCGTGCAACCAGGGCCCGGCGGGTGAGATCACCCTGGCTCTGATATCTCTCCCGGGTCGCCATGATTTCCGCGGAATCCAGGGACCCGGAGAAGGCGGGATCGGCAAAGATGAACTCATGTGCAACATCCAATCCGATCAACGCCACGAGATCCGCTTTCCCTTTGTCAAAGTCGTTCTGGGCGTTGATCTGGGCGAGCTCGTCCGCAGCCACTTGCGATTGCTGCCTG
>DAINBR010000239.1:0-5616 GCA_036732865.1 Bacteroidota bacterium
CAGGAGTCGGCGTATGCGAGCCGGACACCGGATGGTCTCTGGCTCGACTGCGAAGAATCGGTTCTGGGGCGGGGAGGTGCCGATGCCTACCGTGCGATCATATCGCTTTTGCTGCAAACCGGGAGGACGGAGGAGGCCTTCTGGTACCAGGAACGCTGCAATGCGCGTGCGCTTACAGATGATCTGGCCTCATGGGATGTGAAGACAGGAACACCGGCGACGGATTCGACGCTGCGCACCTTCACACACCTGCGTGCGCTCCACAAAGGCGCGGAAGGGATTCTGGAACAGCTATCCGCATCCACATACGGCACGCCATCCATTGTGACAAAAGTTCGCGCCGACGTGAATCGCCTTGAAGAAGAAATGGCCGCACAAGCGGATCGCATACGGCATGCGGATGCGCGAATGACGGCCGTCGTGGACCCCGGGGGTGTCAGTATAGCGGAGATACAGAAGGTACTCGATCCCGATGTACTGCTGTTGATGTATCTTGCCACGGAACGTTCGCTATACGCCTGCGCGGTCACGCCATCGCGCAGCACACTCCACATGTCTTCAACATCCCCGGAACGCATCGCCGAGCTCATGCAATCGTACCTCCAGGAATGCGCCCGAAGTGCGGGGAGGGCCGATTCCGCCCGGGAGAACGGGCGGAGGAGCCCGGACAGCTACACGGAGGAACTGACGCGCGCGCTGTATGAAGCACTGATCCTTCCCGTGGAATCCGACATCAGGCATGATACGCGCCTGGTGATCATTCTCCCCTCGCGTCTGCCGGCGTTTTCTCTTGCGGGACTGCGTCGCGGCGGGCGATCCGGTGCCCCCGCGCTGGGTGAACGTTTCGCTATGAGCTATCTGCCCTGTGCAAGGTTTCTCCTGTCACCGGCGCCGGCGCCCGCCCCGGTCCGCGCTGTAACCGCACTTGGTGTCCGTGGCTCGACCGGATGGGATGTTGAGTATGAACTGAGGGACATCCACGCATTCTACAGGGATGCGCGCTTGCTCTTCGGCAAGGAGGCAACGCTTGCCTCGCTGCGCTCAACGCGCGCTGATCTTCTTCATCTCGCGGCGGAAGTCCGGTACAGCGTGCAGCACCCGTTGCGGGGGGCATTCATTCTCGGCGATGGTGCAAACGCCGATGGGAACTTACCCGTCCCTCTTGCGTCGGTGTTTTCGCTGCCTCCCGTGCGTGCAGTTGTACTGTTCAACCTCTCGAATCGCCTGCCGGCGACGGAACGTGCCGTCGCAGCCGCGTTTCTGGCAAATGGGTCGGCGTCGGTGGTCGTCAATGCCGCTCCACTCACGCGCAAGGCAAAAAAGATGTTCGGCGAGAATTTCTATACTGCACTGCAAACAGGCGTCACGGTGCCCGAATCATTCCAGACTGCACAGAATGCCATGATCAGCTCCAACGAGCTGTCTGCGGCGTACTTCTGGGCACCATTGATGTTGTGGGGAAAAGGGAGTGGGGGAGGTACAGGCACACCCTAGCGGTGGCGAATCTTGATGCTCCCGAGTCCGGAATCGAGGGTGATGTTCATCTTTCCGGATACGCGGTAGTAGTTGTCGGTGAGATATTCGTTTTCGGCACTGCTCACGAAGTTGGCATCGCAATCCAGCTTTGACACCCAGTTCTTTTCGTACGCCACACGGGCACCTGCGTCCTTGGGTACGATGATCGTGGCGAACCCCAATCCCACTTCCACATTCACTTCGACCTCATTCCTGAGTGTGCCACCGAAATCCAGGGTGTAAGATCCGATGCCGCCCTGAAAATGGAAATTCTTGAAATGGGCGTTCGAGAGGTTTCGACCTTCAAATCGACTCATTCCCGATTCGACATTCAGATTTTCAATCTCGAGGGAGTTTTCTTCGCCAAAATTCAGTTCCACTTCGCTTGCGCCGGATGAGAGATTGAAATCTTTGACCTGCAGGCCGGTCATATCGAACGTTCCTCTGCCGATGCCAAGTTCTATGTCGAATGAAATCGGCAGAGCATCGCTGAACTGCAGGGTCCAGGAGCCGCCATCGAATTTGCCGACATGAACTCTCCGTTTCTTCCCGTCCGGTTCATCGCCGTCGTGGCCCAGGTTCACCTCCAGGTAGCCGATTCTGTTGCGGACCGTATAGTCCATGTTCACGCGCGGTGATTCGTCCGCCGCATTCTGACTTCCCACGCTGACGATCTTGCCGGACTCTCCTCTGCTGATAGTCACGTTTCCGAATGAAGAGGCGAGTACAACCTTGATTTCCTTTTCGGTCGTCCGGCCGATCTCCTTGAAGCGTCCTGATTCCTGCGCGGAGGCTTCGGACACACAGGCGATCAGCAGGGCGACAACGCTGAAAACCGGCAGTATGTCGGCACGGAATATCTTCATGGCGAATACGGTATGCTCCTTCTCCTTCATCTATACGAAACAACCGGAGCGGAGGTTGCAGATCGGGGTCAATAATGGCGGATTTTGTGGCGAAGCTGCTTGTACAGAAGCTCACGCGCCCTGAAAATGTGCGCTTTTACCGTTCCAATGGGTATTTTGAGCATCTTGGCAATTTCCTCGTAGCTCCGTTCTTCGCTGTGGCGGAGAAGAATTACCTTGCGATATTTCTCGGGGAGCTGGTCGATTGCCTGCTGCAGGAGCACGGCACGCTGGTCGCTGATGAGTGCTTTGTCGGCTTCGTAGGAATCATCCGGCAATTCATAGGTGTAATCACTGTCTTTTGACTCGATCGGTTTGTCGATCGAATACATCTGAAGTTTCCGGCGCCGGATGTGGTCGATGCAATTGTTTGTTGCAATCTTGTACAACCACGTCGAAAAGGCGAACTCCTCGTTGAAATTCTTGAGCGATGAAAACGCCTTGATGAACGCCTCCTGCGTGAGATCCTCCACCTGCTCATGGTCGTGCACCATGCGATAGACAAAACCGTAAATTGCATCGTGATATTTGTGCATCAAATGGGAATAGGCGGCGTCGTCACCGGCAAGAGCCGCCTTGATCAAACGGGAATCCTCAGAGCGGGAATCCATACGCTTCTGCTCTTTGGAGTCTCCGGGAGTGGGAGGGGGTTTGGGCGGCCGTGATCTTGTGGATCGTTGTTGAGGCATGAGAGTGCCGAAAAAGTACAGAAAACGCTGCAAAGGTGCAAGGCAGGCTGTTTGCTTCAACTCGAAGAAATGCGTAAGTTATCTCATGTTTCTGACATTCGAAGGCATTGATTTCTGCGGCAAGTCCACACAGGCCAGGCTTCTCGTGGAACGGCTGGAGAAAAATCATACCGTGCGACTCATCCGGGAGCCTGGTGGAACGCGAATCTCGGAGCAACTACGGGAAATCCTGCTTGACAAACGTCATCTTGAATTAACAGAAGTTGCTGAACTGTTCCTTTTCGAGGCAAGCAGGGCACAGCTGGTGGCAGAGGTGATCCGTCCCGCCCTGGAACGGGGCGAGTTCGTGATTTGTGACCGCTACTCCGATTCGACAACGGCTTATCAGGGGTTCGGCCGCGGTGTAGACATTGAGGCGATTGCACGGGTCAATGCACTGGCGACAGGGGGGACCGAGCCGGACCTGACAGTTGTTATTGATATTCCCGTGGAGGAGATCGAGCGGCGCAAGCAGTCGGCCGGGCTGGTATTTGACCGGATGGAAATAAGCGGCAGGCAGTTCTATGACCGGGTGCGGGCAGGATACGAACACCTGTCCCGGACGCTGGAACGCATGGTGTTGATCGACGGAGCACGGCCTGTACAGGAAATTCACCAGGAAATCTGGAGGACGCTGGTCCTCCGGCGGATCATTCAATCATAGAGGGAAGAGTGGAGCAGGATATGCGCGAAAGTGCACACAAGGGGAAAGGCCGGCACGGTGTTGCGGTTGCGGGCATAGCCGGGGCGATTGTTCTCTTTCTTGGATTTATCGGTTCCGGAGACAGTGAATTTCTCCTGAAAGTCAACAGGGGCATCGATGTCTTCGGCCGCGTGTATAAGGAAGTCACGACAAATTACGTTGACGACATCGATCCGGAAAAGTTCATGGAGGCCGGGATCAACGGAATGCTCGGCACCCTGGACCCCTATACCGCGTATATCGACAAAGAAGACGGTGATGAAGTAGATCTCCTGACAACCGGAAAGTACGGCGGGGTGGGCGTCACGATCGGCATCCGGGAAGGAGCTGTGCGGGTGATTTCGGTGATGGACGGCTATTCCGCCCAGCGGCAGGGTTTGCTGCCCGGCGACCGATTCATCACCATAAGCGGTGTTGATGTCACCAACATGAAACCTGATGAGATCCGCAATCTTACACGCGGGGACCCCGGCACTGACGTCAAAGTAGTGCTCGAACGCGAAGGTGAAGCACACCCTCTGGAATTCGTCCTCGTGCGGGAAGAGATTCAGGTGAAGAACGTCACCTATGCGGGCAGGGTAGAGGATGGAATCGGTTATATCCGTCTCGAGCGGTTTTCGCGGCGTGCGGGGGATGAAGTGCGTCAGGCTATCCGTGAATTGAAGCTCAGCGGGGATTTGAACGGAATGATCCTTGACCTGCGCGGCAATCCCGGAGGATTGCTCGATGCGGCAGTGGACGTGAGCAGCAAGTTTGTTCCGCGTGGCAGCCTGATCGTCAGCACCCGGGGACGGCGTGCCGAGGCGGAACGAAAGTACTCTTCAACCGAAGAGCCCCTCCTTCCGTCGACACCGCTTGTTGTGCTGACGGACCGGAACAGCGCCAGTGCCAGCGAAATCGTTGCCGGCAGCCTGCAGGACCTGGATCGGGCGCTGGTTGTCGGGACGCGGTCATTTGGCAAAGGGCTGGTTCAGACAATTGTGCCGCTGAGCTACGGAGCACAGCTGAAGGTCACGACGGCACGGTACTATATTCCGAGCGGGCGCAGCATACAGGAGATCGACTACATGCATCGCGACCGAAACGGTGTGTTCGTTGTCACTCCTGACAGTCTCAAGCGGGAGTTCACAACGGCGCACGGCCGGAAGGTGTTGGAATTGGGAGGCATTGCTCCCGACACCGTGGTGGAACTGGAAGATCCCGGCCCCATGGTGCGCGAGCTGCGACGGAAGCTACTCGTCTTCAGATTTGCCAATCGCTACGTGAGTGAACACCCCCGCGATTCACTCCCCACGGTGACGACCGAAGTGCTCGCCGCATTCAAGAGCTTTCTGGAAAAAGAGAAATTCGATTTCCAGGATGAAAGCGAAAATCGCGTGAAAGAGCTCCGGCAAATCGCAGAACGCGGTCGGTACAGTGATGAGCTCCTCAAAGAACTGGACGTCCTGTCAGGAATTCTCGACCGCGAAAATGCACGTGGCTTCGAACGGTACAGCGACTATGTCAGTCGCGATTTGCATGTCGAACTCATGGGCAGACTCAAGAACGAGCGCGGCCGCATCGAGGCATCCTTGAAATACGACAGGCAGGTCCAGACGGCGGTCAAACTCCTGGGAGATCAAAAACTCTTCGCCCGGCGGATGGGCATCTAGGCGCGGGCACCGTGGACATCCTTCCGCTGCTCATTCTCCTCTGCGCGGGATCCTTTGCCGGGTTTCTGGCCGGATTTTTCGGAGTCGGGGGCGGGATCATCCTCGTCCCTCTG
>DAINBR010000240.1:0-5585 GCA_036732865.1 Bacteroidota bacterium
GCGCGTTTGAGCTCAATCCGGCAAAATGGAATTCAAATTCTCCGTTGCCCGGCGGATACTCGACACCGGGAATGGGCAACCCCTCGGTGTTGTCAATCCGCACGCGCTCCAGCACGAGTGCAGGGGGAATCGTATTCGTGGGCAGATGCGCTGGATCCACCATGACGATTCCGAACGTGGAGGGAAACCAGAGCTTGCCGTCCGGCGTGCGCGCGACGCTGGCCTGATATCCCCCATTGAATTCATCGCTGTACATCCCATCACTCGTGCCGAACGACTGTATCGCGAGAGATGCCCGGCGACCATCGAAGTACTCGGTCAGCTCGGCCGCACTGATACGATACACACCGTTGTTTGATGTCAGCCAGATCCAGCCGTGACCGTCCGGCACCACACCCATCACCCCCTCCTCCGGGAGACCCTGCGCCGGTGACAACACTGAAACATGCGTCCCCCGGATTACGTTCAATCCGCTGCCCCCGCTTGCCACCCAGACTGTTCCCGCAGAGTCGACAACCATCGTCGTCACCAGGTCGGAGGAGAGCCCTTGTTGCCGTGTGAATTTCACACAGGTTTTCTCGTTGAGCACCGGCGCGGCTTCTGAACGGCCCGGGAGCCGGTACCGCATGACCCCCTCGAACCGCGATCCCAGCCACAGGTTGCCGGACCTGTCGGTGCCCACATCGCGCAACTTGAGGAGTTGACCGCCCTCTGATGTGAGCACGCGGTGTGCTTTCTCCCCGACGAAACACCAGAGTCCCTCCGACGACGCCGCCCAGATCCTTCCATAGAGATCCTCCATGAGCGACATCGTTGCCCCAATGCGATAGTCTCTTGCACTTTGTCCGGCGTACCGCGTAACGCCCGCCATGCCACCCACCCACCGCACGCCCGAACGGTCATGCACAAATGCAAAAACGGGACCCTCCTGATGTTTGCGCCCCGGAGCGATAGACGATGGCACAAAAACCCCGTTGCGGTGTTCCACGAGGGTTCCCGAGGCGGTGGACGCGTACAACCGTCCCGGGGGATCGGTGAAGATTCCCCAAACCATGTTTTCCGCAGTGCTCACGCCGGTGCGATATGTCGTGAACTTGCTGTTGACGAATCTGTTCACGCCGCCTGCTGAAATCCCGACCCAGAGCACACCTTCGCGGTCCTCGAAGATCGAACGAACTTCATCTCCCGAGAGGCCTTCATTCGAAGTGAAGCGCGAGAGGCGGTCATTCACAAACCGCGACAGACCCCCCGCCGTTGTCCCGACCCATATGGTGCCTCGCTGGTCTTCCACGAGACTGGAAATCTCCCCCGCACCCAGACCGTCCTTTGCGTTGATGTTGTGCAGCGAATCATCGCGCAGGATGAACAATCCATGCCGTCCGGTCCCGATCCAGAGCGCCCCATTTCGGTCGCAGAGAACTGTCGTCGGCACTGCGGCCAGCGCATGTTTTCCCGAATATTTGGACTGCAGTGCCGGTTTGCTTTTGCTTCCGGGGGAGCCCCAGGGGATAATGACTATGAAAGGTTCGAAACAATCTCCCTCACGGATCCAGATCCCATGGGGGGTCAGTGCAAGGATGCGCCCCTCCCGGTCCTCCTCCGAGAAATACACGGTGTTGGACGGAAGGCCATCAGCGACGGTATAGAGGTGTTTGAGGGAATCGCCGTGGAATTGTGCGAGGCCGCTCGTTGTGGACGCCCATACGTCGCCTTCCCGATCCCGGTTCAGAGCACGTACAGCAATTTGCTCCGGTTCGGCGGGAAGTGTGAGCCGCCGGAATTCCCCTTTGCTCATCCGTGACAGGCCTCCACCGCTCGTACCTATCCACAGCGCGCCGTCATGATCGGCGAGGAGAGACAGGATGGAGTTGACACCGAGTTGGGGGGTGTTCCGGGTGTTAAACGAGGAAAACGATGTCCCATTAAAGCGGGCAAGACCTTCCATTGTGCCAAACCACAGATATCCATCATCAGTTTGCGCAACAGAAGTGACGGAGTTCTGCGGCAAACCGTCCCGCTTCGTCCAAAACCGATGAGAATATTGGGTGATCTCACGCGAAGGATCAAGTCCTGCCACTTGCCCGTTCAGCGGAACGGGCAGGAAGGAGAAGAGCAGTATTGTCCGGCAGACGCTCCGCCACATATACACAACCCCAGTCGATGACCCGAGAGTTACCCACGCTGAAGGCATAGTACTCCTTTTTTCCCAAGGAGCAATGCTTGCAGCGACGAAGCGCGTTTATGGACGACGAAGTGGGGAAAAAACACGTCAAGCTGCCGATTGCAGCCGCTCGAATACACGCTCACGGAACGACCTACTCATGGTCAGGCGCGTGCCATCATAGAGGATCACCGAGTATTCTCCGAATGAAAGAGGCTGCAATTCCTTGATTCTGTCAATATTGACTATAGTAGAACGATGAATTCGCAGAAAACGCCCCTCCGGGAGCTGTTGTTCAAGGCGTGAAATTTTTTGACGCAGGAGATGCTTTTTCCCCGCATTGTGTATCCGGACATAGTCTCTTTCGGCTTCCACCCAATCAATGTCTTCAGCCTTGACAAAACTGATCCGGCCGGCTGTTTTCACCATCAGTCGAAGTACGGACTGCATTCCCCGTTTCGCACGGTGAAAGACATCCTGAACGGTCCGGTCCCCCTGCTCCAGTCTCCTGACGAGGGCACGGTCAATTGCCCGTGCCAGGGCGTCCTCGACTCGATTAGCGACCACCGGGTGAAGGATGAAATCTAGGGGCTGATAGCGGAAGGCCTCGATTGCCTGGGAATCGTCATTGGCGGTGAAGATCACGGCCGGTTTCGCGTCGGACTCCAGACCGCGAACCAGCGCGAAGGCTCCGCCGCCGTCAAGGTCGACGTCGGCAATGAGCAGGTCAGGAAGCCGTCTCCCCAATAATACGCGGGTCTCCTCAACGGACGATGTCGTCCCCACAATACGGACAAACCGGTTTTGCTGCAGACACCGGAACAACAGGTCATTGGGAGCGGCCTCGGCAACAGCAACGACGACGTTCAGCACTCCGCCCGGATCCATTGCTTCCCTCCTTTTCCTGTCCATATTGTGGTACGGAATGCACCGACGGAGGTTTCACTCGTTGAGAAGGGAGCGGAAGGAATACCTCCTCTCCCGGAGAAGGGTAATGAGGGAATCCAGCCGCGCATAGAACTTGTCGGGACGGGATGGGTCAGCGCCGATGTGCGTAAGAAGGAGAAAGCCGTTCAATCCGGCGGATGATCGTTGTTCAAAGTCCAGAATCCTCGACATAATCGTGTCGGACGGAACATACCGTTGACCCAGAGCGGGATAGGTGTAATCGGCGTTCGACGAGGTGCCGGCTGTGAAATTCACAAGTGTAATCCCGTTCTGGTCACACCAAGCGGCGATGGAATCGTTGTACCATTCATAAGCCGGAAGGAAATACTTCGATCCTTCCCGGGGAATTCCCAGGGATTCCATGGCCGCATAGTTGCCATAGAGATCGTCAAGAAACTCTTCACGGCTCACCAACAGGGAGTCACGGTTCTCCCATGGAGCGTACAGGAGGTGCCTGTCGGAATGCGGCCCGAGATAGTGCCCATCGGCATGAAGAGCGGTAATAAGATGGCGGAAGGACGGGTTACGAAAGAAGTCGCCGGTGAAAAAGAACGACCCATTGATTGCTTGTCGCTTCAGAGTCATCCTGATGGATTCTCCCCCGTCAGCAAACTCATGACCCGTGAACACAAGGTATATCGCCCGACGGGTTGTATCCATCCTCACGATCCCGCCGTGACTATACACTGCGTGAGTCGAGCCGGACCGAGTTGAGCACCCCTGCTGGCATGAGTGGTCAGACCCGCACCAATTGTGGATAGTCAATCGACAATTGACAATCGTCAATCGGTTGGGGTCAGACCCCTGTGCGCACGGGAGCAGCAGTACGCAACCCAGCGAAGCAGCAATCAGCAGAGAGCGAATCCTCATGCGCGTACGCCGACGTTTGTCAGACAAGAATAGGGGTATTTCCTGTTTCAGTCAAGCACTGCCACGGCCGTGCAATACACAACACGCTGGATATTCGGTGAAACAGTGAACAGCGGGGTTGATTTTCGGTGAATTTTCGTGCATCTTTTGCAATGCTGACTCCACGCGAACGCTGGCTGGCCCTCTTCAACGGGGAAAAGCCGGATCGAATTCCCACTGATTATTGGGCTACCGACGAGGTCACCGAGCGCCTTCAGCGTGAGCTACGGTGCGCGAACAAGGAGGAACTCTACACCAGGTTGAACATTGACGGCGTCGTGGAGCTCAAGCCGGTCCAGGTCGTAGACCACTTCCCCACCGATCCACTGGCGGACATCTGGGGAATCCGGCGCAAGGCAGTCAGCTACGGGGCAGGGAGCTATGACGAGTTTGCCAATCATCCGCTGGAGAGCGTCAGTTGCGTAGAGGAAGTCCACGCGTATGCCTGGCCTCGTGTCGGGGACATTGACTTCGACCACTTCGCACACGACGTTGCTGCCTCGCCGTCCCACCGCATAGTGTGTGCGGGCAACTTTGAGCCGTTCCTGCTCTACTGCGCGCTACGCGGCATGGAACTGGCCATGATGGACCTCAAGGTCGAACCCGAAATCGTCGATGCCGCCCTCGAACGCATTTTTCAATACCATTTCGAGCTGAATAACCGGCTTTTTGAACTCGGAAAAGGCCGGATCGACATCACCTATGTTGCAGAGGATCTGGGCGGACAGACCTCACTTTTGTTTGGGGTACCTGAAATACGGAAGTACATCCTCCCGCGCCAGAAGAAGATGGCCGACCTGGCACGCAGCTTCGGCATACACGTGTTCTATCATACTGATGGTGCGGCGCGGGGAATCATTCCCGATCTGCTTGACATCACGGGTATTGAAATTTTGAATCCCATTCAGTGGCGCTGTCCCGGTATGGAACGAGAAGGCCTGGTCAGGGATTTCGGGCGACGCGTGATCTTCCACGGCGCGGTCGACAATCAGTTCACCCTTCCGTTCGGGTCGGCAGCGGACGTGCGCAACGAGGTCCTGGACAATATCCGTATCTTCGGCGGCAGCCGCTGGATCTGCGCCCCCTGTCACAATATCCAGCCGGTAACACCGACAGAGAATATTACGACACTATACAAAACGATTCACGAACACGGAGTGTGACGCACTCCACGGAACTTTAACGGGAAGGAGATCTCTTTCGATGGAAGATCTGAAGAAAATGTACGATGCCATTCTCACCGGCAATTTCAAGGCCGCACGTGAGATCACCCAACAGGCGCTGGACGCGGGCGTTGATCCGCAGGTACTCGTGCAGGAGCAGATGATTCCTGCAATGGGAGAAGTCGGCCGCCGCTATGAAGCGAACGAGTACTTCGTGCCGGAATTATTGATATCCGCCCGCGCGATGAAGGCTTCCCTCGAGCTGATCCGTCCGCTCCTGGCGGCCAGGGGTGCCGAACCGGCGGGCCGGGTGGTTATCGGAACGGTCAAGGGCGATTTGCACGACATCGGCAAGAATCTTGTGGCTGCCATGCTCGAGGGAGCTGGTTTTGAAGTCATTGACC
>DAINBR010000241.1:0-5561 GCA_036732865.1 Bacteroidota bacterium
CAGTCCTTAGAAAGTGACTTTCGGAGCTTCATCGGCACCTTCTTTGGCCTGGAAGTAAGCCTTCTCGCGGAAGCCGGTGAACCCCGCAACCATCGACGCCGGGAAACGACGAATGGTTGTGTTGAATGCCTGCACGGTCTCGTTGTACCGGCTGCGTGCCACCGTGATCCGGTTTTCAGTCCCTTCAAGTTGCTTCTGCAAATCCATGAAATTCTCGTTCGACTTCAGTTGGGGATACTGCTCCGCAACGACGAGGAGCCGCGACAGCGCGCTGGAGAGTTGGTCCTGCGCCTGCTGGAACTTTGCGAACGCCTGCGGGTCTTCGAGGACTTCTTTGGTGACGGTCATCTGACTCACTTTAGAGCGGGCTTCGGCGACGCCGATAAACACCGTCTGCTCCTGCGTCGCGTAGCCCTTCACAGTGCTCACCAGATTCGGAATGAGATCCAGGCGCCGTTGGTACTGCGCTTCAACGTCGCTCCACGACTTGCGAACCGTCTCATCCTGGCCCACCAGATTGTTGTAGACTCCCAGACCCCAGAGGAACAGACCGCCCACGACGACGGCGATGACAATGAGCACGGCAGCAGAGATCATACAACCTTTTGATTTCATGACGTCTCCATGTTATTACGGTATGGTATGTGGAAAACTCTTCGACAGCTCCTGGACCCGTCGCCACACACGCAAGGAATCATCTCCCCTCAACTCCTCGAGGTGCCAGTTGCGCACTCCCACTGGAATGAGCCGGTAGGTCGTGTCCTGACTACTCAATGCAATTTCGAATACCCCTGTATCGTACGTGCTTCTCCTGAGACCGCCAAAAACGAGGTTTCCGAGTGAATACACAATTACACCCGATCGGTAGCGCTCGATACCCTGCAAAACGTGGGGATGATGACCTATTATCGCGTTGGCACCGGCATCGATGAGCGAACGGGCGAACCACCGCTGGGAGGCATCCGGCGTGTCGGCCTTTTCGGTTCCCCAATGAAGAGTGACTACAATATACGTCGCTCCTCTTTCTCTTGCCAACTTGATGTCGCGACTGGCGAGACGAAGGTCGCGCACCGCCACTCCCGCGGTGTGCTTGCCGGCACCGGGGGCTTCCCCTCCTGCGTAATAGCCGAAGGACGCGACAGTGTGGAGCCCTTTTGCGAGAAGATGGGGAGTGCGGGCTTCCGGGCTGTTGTTGCCGGCCCCGATATGGCTTATCCCCGCCGAATCCAGATGACGGAACGTGTCATCCAACCCTTCCCCTCCATAGTCAAAGATGTGATTATTTGCGAGATTTACAACGGAAATACCGGCATTCTTGAGACTCCTCACGAAACGGGGATGCATCCTAAAATTGAATGGTTTGGGAACCATTGTTCCCCTTGTGGTGACGGGATTCTCCAGGTTCACAAGGGCAAGATCCGCTTCCTGGAACAGGGTGAATCCCCGGAAGGCCTTGTCCGGATCGCGCCGGGCAGCCTCTTCATAATGGCCGCCAAGCAGCACGTCTCCGCCAAACCTGAGAACGACCCTGGCTGAATCCTCCGATCGGGCGAAGCCGAAGGGAAATGCCGCAAACACAAATAAAATGAGTGGGATGCGTAGAGGCATGTGGTCCGTAAGGGGATGAAGACTGGGATTTTTCCCAGGCTTTTTTCCCTGACATTGCAGTCGGGATTTTTCCCCTGACATTGCAGTCAGGCTTCGAATTCTTGTGCTGACAAAAAAAAAGGAAGCCCGGGAGGGCTTCCTTTTTCAGACTGCACGACTGTTAGTTAAGCATGAACTTGTAACCGACCCGGCCGGTGATGTTGTGGGCCGAACCCGAGGAAGCAATCATCATGTATCCCACTGCGAAGTCGATCACAGCCTTGGGACCGGCAGGAACCTCAAGACCCACCGTCGGCGTAAACGCGAATTCGGTGGAGCTTGCAGACCCACCACCGACTACGAAATCCCCGACCTTGACCTCCGGTACCGAAACCGACAAGATTATGAGGCCGAGCTCGGCACTCCCGTAGAACCGCATCTTATTTCCTTGCGGCTGGAAGTAGTACTTGCCACCGATGAAGATCGGGATTCCAGACCAGTTGCCCAGTTCAACGCCCTCCCTGTCCTTCCCAGTCCAGATCAGATAGCCGGTTCTGAATGTTCCGGAGAAGACCGGAGTAAATGCGTACTCGCCGCGGACAGTCCCGCCGAACCCGATGCTTACCACATCGCTGAAGTCCCCCATCGGAACCATGACATCCGCACCGATATTTAGTGCAAACTTGCCCTGTGCAGAAGCGCTGAACGACATGACCGCGATAACTGCAAACACTGTGGCAACAAGTGCAATCTTCTTCATCGTGCTGCTCCGTATAGTGTATGAGAATGTGACCCCCAAAACCTCAACATCATCTTAACAAGATAGCAAACTCAGAAGTTTCAGTCAAGTTCTGGGTTGATTCACCGGGTTCCGATTCTTGCGTTTTCCGACAAAAAACCAACGTCCCGGCTAGATGGTCACGCCGACTGTGATCGGCAGATGATTCGTATTGCTGCCTTCCGTGAAGATCATGGCATATTTGATTTCAAAGAAA
The DNA here is from genome assembly GCA_036732865.1 of Bacteroidota bacterium. Taxonomy (GTDB): domain Bacteria; phylum Bacteroidota; class Ignavibacteria; order UBA10030; family UBA6906; genus Fen-1255. The sequence continues at coordinate 2,583 of DAINBR010000241.1, forward strand.
AGCTTGATCTTGCCCAGTTGGAATTCCGATCCTGCCCCAAAATTCAGTCCGAACTTCGTCGTAGATTCCGACTTCCCCAGTCCGGCTTGCGCGGTGACATCCTGTCCATTATAGGTGACCTTTGGATCGCTCAAGCTCATCATGTTGATCCCAAAGCCCAGTATGCCATACGGTGTAACAACACCGCGAAGCGGGATCTTTCCGATACCATTGAGCGTGATGGCAAACACGCCGGCCCGGAGGCCCTCCATGGTGATTTCCCCCGGAGCGATCCCGCTATTCTTGGCAATGAGATCGCTGAACTTCTTGTTGTCGAAGCCGAATGTATAGTAGTCCAGGTTCAAGCGCGCCGTAAGATACTTGAGGATGTTTGCATCTGCATGCCCGCCGAAGCCCAGCCCCATTCCGTAGTAGTCCTTAAGGGGATCGGGAAACATGGCGATGGAAATTCCCAGCTGTCCACCCCCACCGAAGCTGACCTGGCTCACGGCAAGATTGGTCATGATCAGAAGCAACGCGATGCCAAGCAATAGCCGCTTCATACTCATCTCCTCGTCTGGTGACAAATAGTGATTTTTGGTGACATGTTCTTATAGCTCGTATCGGAAAGCCCCCCGAATCAGGAATGCGAACACAGTTGATCCAGTGGCAAACACCGGTCCCAACTGAATGTCCGGACCTATGTAGATCGACTTTGCCACGGGGAAACCTACACCACCCCCGAATCGGATGCCAAAATACGGACCCCCTGTAGCGAAGATGAGGCTGAAGCCGCCATTCACGTACGGTTTCAATTTCGAACCTCTCACCAGGATATAGTATTTGAAGTAGTCGGCCCATTCGATTGGCGTGCCAGTGGTCGTGTTGATGTTGAATTCCGTCCCGATTGCGTACTGTTTCGAAAAAACGACTTCAGCCATGGGGCCGAAATTGAACCCCGCACTCGTTCCCCCCCATCCGCCGCCCGAGATCCCCAGTCCCATATTACCGCCGACAATCCACCTGACACTCTGCGCCTGTGATGCCGTGTGTGTACCCGCAAGCAGAATGGCCACGAGGCAAACAACGGTCAGTGTCTGTTTCATCAGAAGGCCTCTCAAATGTTTGGAATATTACGGCCAATGTAATGTGAAGAATTCATTTTAGCAAGAAAAGGTTCCCCGAATGCCTTGAGAATTTTAGGGATACGAATAGAACCCGTGTTTGCTCTTTCTTCCCAGGTTCCCCTCCGCAACCATGCGCTCCAGAAGGGGACATGGCCGGTACTTCGGGTCACCGAAACCCTGGTGGAGAACCTGCATAATGGCAAGGCAGACATCCAACCCTATGAAGTCCGCGAGCTCGAGCGCTCCCATCGGATGGTTCAGCCCGACCTTCATCACCGTGTCAATAGCAGAAGGGGTGGCCACACCTTCCATGACCGCAAACATGGCCTCGTTCAGCATCGGCATAAGCATTCGGTTGGCAACAAATCCCGGGGAGTCCGCCACTTCCACGGGTGTCTTTTCTATCCGCCCACAAATCGCCCTAACCGCCTGCACTGTATCCGGGGATGTCGCGTGCCCAAGAACGATCTCAACAAGGGGTATGACCGGCACGGGATTCATAAAATGCATACCGATCACCCTCCCGGGGTGGCTTGTAGCGCCGGCTATCTGCGTAATGGAAATGGAGGAAGTGTTTGACGCGAGGATGACGTCAGGCCCGCACACTGCATCTATCTCGTGGAACAGGGTCTTCTTGACATCCGGATCTTCGAATACCGCCTCGACGACGACGCCGGCGCCGGGGAGAGCGCCCATGATACCCGTGCCAACCGTGATGCGGGAGAGGGTTTCAGCCCGCCGCTCCGTCCCGATGGTACCCTTCTTGATCATGCGGTCGAGACTTTTACCGATTGTTGCCAGCGCACGGTCCAGGAAAGATGCCTGCAGATCGACGAGGGTGACACTGAATCCATAGTAGGCGAAGACCTGGGCGATGCCGCTCCCCATGGTCCCTGCACCGATCACCGTCACGTTGTCGGATGTCATTGTGATGTTGTCTCCCGGTTGGTTTCTGTCGCGTGTGCGCAACATGAAACAAGTCCGCACTTCGATTCTGAGCGTAGTTTCTTACTGATTGCCGTACGAGGTGAGGGAAGGGAGCGGAACAAAGTCTTCGTCCCACCAGAGTGTGGCGGGACGAAGAAAACGACAATATTCCCCCTCTGGAAGGCTCGAGAGGCGGATAGTCGCGAAGATGCCCGGCGAACGTTAACTGCTCATCGACCGGAGAAACTCCTTGTTCGATTTTGTGCCGCGCATTTTCTCGAGCATGAACTCCATCCCCTCCACCGTATTCATCTCTGCAAGAATCTTCCGGAGGATCCAGATGCGGTTCAGATCGTCGGCGTCGATAAGGAGTTCTTCCTTGCGGGTACCGGACTTGTTGACGTCCATCGCGGGGAAGATGCGCCGATCACTCAGTTTGCGGTCGAGCACGATTTCCATGTTGCCCGTGCCCTTAAACTCCTCGAAGATAACCTCGTCCATGCGGCTGCCGGTCTCGATCAATGCAGTTGCCACGATGGTGAGGCTGCCGCCTTCTTCGATATTGCGAGCTGCACCGAAGAATCGTTTCGGCTTATGCAGTGCATTGGCGTCAACGCCACCGGAGAGGATCTTGCCGGAGTGCGGGACGACCGTATTGTGTGCGCGGGCGAGCCGTGTGATGCTGTCCAGCAGGATCACCACGTCGCGCTTTGCTTCCACAAGTCGCTTCGATTTCTCGAGCACCATGTCCGCCACTTGCACGTGACGCTCGGGTGGCTCGTCGAACGTAGAACTGACGACTTCGGCATTGACCGACCGCTCCATGTCAGTCACTTCCTCCGGACGCTCATCGATCAGGAGAACGATCAGCTTGACCTCGGGATGGTTCCGGCTGATGCTGTTGGCGATCTTCTGAAGCAGGATCGTTTTGCCGGCCTTCGGCGGC
>DAINBR010000242.1:0-5539 GCA_036732865.1 Bacteroidota bacterium
GCCCGCGGGAAGAACGTGCCGTTCGACAGCCAGATGTACCGCGACGGGCTCGAGGTGTTTTCTGCAAACCTCCGCGAGCTCCGGCGGCTCTGTGCCGCGCGCGGGGTACCCGTGATTCTTGGCACCCAGGCTTCAAACCTCAGGCGGCTCGCTCCCTTCATCTCCGGGATCCCGTCCGATCTCCCTGCGCAGACACGCATGAGCTTCAACACCCTGTTCAACGCCGGTATTGAACAGCACATGAATGGAGATTTTGCGGCGGCTCTCGCCACTTTCCTCACCGCGACGGAATCGATCCCGGGTCACGCGGAGGCTCACTACAAGGTCGCTCAATGCCTGGATACGCTCGGACGGCCAACGGAAGCTCTTCCAGAATACATCAAGGCCCGGGACCTTGATGAACTCCGCTTCCGTACCAGCTCGGACTTCAACAACACCATCCGCGCCATGGATGATAGTTCTTCGGTATTCTGTGCCGATATTGAAGCATTATTTGCCGCGGCCTCACCGTCCGGAATCGTCGACAACACATTGATCCTCGAACATCTCCATCCGACCGCCTACGGTCAGTTTCTCATGGCCCGCGAATACGCCAGAATTATGCGTTCACATGCACTTCTTGCGAACGGTGAACGCTGGGCCGCCGCCGATACCATCGCCGACGACGTCCTGTGGCAGCGGCGCCACATGACACCCGTAGACGACCGTATTGCCGCTCGCCGTACCGAAGCGCTTGTAACCGCCTGGCCTTTCCAGCCCGAAGAAATGCCCGTGAGCGACATCGCACCAACAGATACCCTCGGACTGATCGCAGACCAGGTAGCCCGCGGACAGATCCACTGGAAGCAGGCACATGACCGGGCGATCGCTTTCTACACCTCGCGCAACGACGTCCGGGCACTTGAGCGGGAATACCGCACAGAAATCAATCAGCTCCCGTACGTCGATGTCGGACCCTACCTCCGGCTATCGCGTCTGATGCTTGATCAGCGACGCATCAGCGAAGTCCGCGCCCTCCTGGAACAATCGCTCACCCTCGAACCGACGATTCTCGCCTTCCGTGCACTCGGCGATATTGCACTCCAGGGCGGGAAACCCACCGAGGCCGTGACCCACTATCTCAAGACCTTCTCATTTCCGCAATCCCCTGCCGAACAGGCCGAGAACGGGACTCTGCTGGCGACCGCATATTTCCAGTCAGGCGATCTGATCCGGGCGCAGGAGCGGGTCCGCGCCGCACTCGCGGCCAGACCTGATTACTTGCCTGCCGTTCAGTTGTTCGGGCGCATCACCGCGCACCCCCGCTGATCGCCGCACGCAGACGCAACGCATCGGGATAGCCGGGGACCAGCTCCAGCGCGTTCCCAAGTTCTCGCAACGCCCCTTCAGTATCTCCCCGGTTCGCCCGCAATGCAGCAAGGCCATAGTGAGCCGTAGCCTTGACCTGACGGTCCGGCTGTTCGTCCCCCGCGTTCTTCAGAACAAGGTTCAATTCGCGCCTGGCGGCGTCATAGTCGCCGCGGTTCACCATGATCAGGCCGAGATCGAGCCGTGCCCTGACATACTCCGGGTTCGATGCAATCGAGCGGCGATAGAACCTGAGGGCTTCATCAGTACGTCCGAGCGAATTCAGCAGGCTTCCCTCGAGGTAGTTCGTGTAAAATCCGTAGGGGTATTCTTCGAGCAACGCCTCATAGGTGGTCAGTGCATCCCGTGTGCGCCCCACACGCCAGAAATATGTAGCCATTGCATAGCATGCTTCGTTCCACTCCCTCTTCCTGCCGTGGACGTCGGCAACCATTTTCCTGAGCACGTCATCCCCGCCATCGAGCAGAGGCGTCGGACGCCTGTAGTTCTCAAAGGGCCAATGGCCCGTGAGATGACGTATGGAAAACTCTCCGTACGCCAGATCGAGCCAGCATATACTCAGGGAATCGTAGTCAAACGGCAACGGTTCGGTCGGCTGGGCCTTCCCCGGTACCAACCCGCCGGTCACGACCTCCGCCACAAAGGCATTTGCCAGGCGGTAGTATCCCAGAGCAGTCGGGTGGAGATGCTCCCAGAAGAGCGAATCACCGGCGATACCGTCGCTTGACCACGATGCAAGAACGGAGTCACCGCTGAATGTGCGAACACCCTCTTCATTGCATACGCGGCGGGTAATGGCGCTCATTTCCCCGGGCGCCCTGAACTTCAACAGATCCCCGTCACGAGCCGCGGTGAGGTGCGCTCTTGCCTCCGCCGGCCGTCCCTCTGCACGCAGCGCCACGCCCTTCGCATACTGTTCTCCCGCGGGTGTGAGGCTGTCGGTTACGAAGGGAGGGAACATGAGATTGGAAGCCACCTCACCCACCACAACCGGCACATTCGCGTCACGGAATGTACGGAGGATGCAACGCAGGTTATTCTCGAAGTTGTCAAGAATCCGATGTTCGTCATCAGATCCGCTCCGGACGAGCTGTCCCTCGGACACTACGCGCATCAAATTCGTCGCCGGCTTGACGTTGTCGGGCGTGCCGGCAAGCAACTCTCCGAACAGACGCATGAGACGCCATTCCCGCGCCTGGTACTTCACGCGCGTTACCACCGGCAGAGGTTTCTCGAGGAAAGATGCCCCGATTCCGTCGGGGCCGTAGTATTCATTGTGGCCAAGATACACGAGCACGAGATCGGGCCTGAATGGCAACAGACGGGGGGCGAAATCGCGGATAACGTTGCTGTTGATGGCGGAAGCGCCCCAGTTGACGACTTCCAACTCTATCCCGGGGTAGGAGTGACGGAGCTGTTTCCGAAGGATGCCGGGGATGTTGGCGTTCATGTCATAGGGCGTTCCGAACATCGAGGAGCTGCCGATGCACATGATGCGGAATGTCTTCGGTCCCTTCTCCTTCCGGAAGAGCGTGGTCTTGAATTCGGGGATCAGGGGTGTCCCGGCCGGGAAATACTTGACAAGATATGCCCGGTTTGTCTGGTACCATGTGATGCCGTCGTATCGTGTTTCAGTCACGAGGGGCGGAGGCGTGGCAACACCGAAAGCACGAAGTGTATACTCCAGTGCGACGAGAAGCCCCATGAGGAGCAGCACCGGGACGATACTGAACAAGATCTGCTTCGTTCGCACGGTCATAGGACGTCAGGGTAGTATTTTTTCCCGGGGCGGCTCAACATCCAGCCATTCCGCTTTGGGGCTGACAAATGGAACCGGGAACATGCGTCCGCCGAAACCGAGGAATCTGTACGCCAGCATTGGCAAAGGTGTGACCCTGAGGGATTTCAGACGGTCAATGTAGATGTCGAACCCCCGTTCGGCAGCGCTCTGTGCCGTAAACAGCGTCACCGCACGCCCCTGTTTCATTCGGAGCAGCGCGTGCGATGCCCGCGCGAATTTTCCAGCAGCTGTCGTGTCTCCCAGAGGCGGAGCGTTCCTGCGCCGGACGAGCTGAAAATACAGGAACCCTGAAGAATCACGGAGCGGGCCGTAGAATTGACCGGTATCCAAACGCGCGGCGATCGGACCGATTGGGAGCCGATCGGTGACCGGAAAGAACGGGAGGAGCCCTCCTTGTTGTGCCTCAGCACCGGAGGAGTATCTTCGCACGGCGTTTTCGAATGACCCCCCCTGTTCCATAAACTGAAATGCATCCTGCATTCCGCGGGCGGTCGCCGTTTGCAGCAGACGCACCTGCACCTCGGGCACGGAGAACGACGAGTCGGTGGAGTGCATGTGCGCATACACATCGGCGTCACTGAGGCCGGTCTGTTCGTGGATTCGCCGTTCGGTCATCCCGGCAAGGTAATGATCGCTCCAAGGGGCGAGTTGCCGCTGCACATCGGGGCTGCGATCGAGCCCGCGCGCCATACCCTCCTGCGCAAGGAGTTCCTGTTCCGCCCATTCCTGGAACACGCTGTACAGCCTGGCTGCAACCCCACGGACGGAGTCGCCGCTCACCGTGAAGCGTCGGGCAACGAGGCGCACTGCGGCGTCCGCAACGGTCCAGGAGGTATTCCCCGCGAAAATTAGCGTGTCACGTCCCCTGCCTGCAAGGCTATTCAGCACTTCGTCCGACATCGCAACGGTCAAGATCGTCGATGGCGGTGTGAAGTGCCGTTTGAGCACTGAGGTGAGGGCTTCAGCGAAGCTGCGGAACAGGGCGGGCGGTGAGGAAGAGGGACGATCGTGCAGCAGTGCCTGTACGAACTCGTCTTCCCTGACGCGCTCCTTCCTCATACGAATTTTCGTCACCACCCGTTCGCGCAATGCCGGCGGGGGCATGTCTGAGAAGACCGGGTTGCGCTCCGCGCGACGGAGGCGGAGAATGTACCATCCCTCCCCCGCGCGGACAACAGGTGACACGTCATCGGGGCCCAACGAGTACGCTGCTTTCTCGATCGTCGTGTCGGCATCTCCCCATATCACCGTAGCGGTATCACGGAGAGACTGCATCGATGAATCGATCCGGTGAGAGTCAAAGTCTCTCCCGCTGCGCACCCGGGACCGCACGAACCGCGCAGATGCTTCATCAGGAAAATAGAGGAAATTGATCAGCAGTTGTTGCCGTGCACGGCGTATTCCCTGAGTGACTTCGGCCGGAGTTACTTCCACCTTTCCCCGCACTTCCCTCCGGTACAATTCGTCACGCACGAGGAGTCTGGTAAGATCGTCCAGTACCGATCGGTACGCCGCAAGCGTATCCAGCCCGCGCGCCCGTGCCTCCTGTGCAAGCAGTTTTTCCGCGATGAGGGAGTACAGAACGGTGAGTTTCTCCTGCTCAAGCTGCGCTTTCCCCTGCCTGTTGAGGCCGGGGGTGAGTTCAAAGCGCTCCAGAAATTCGCTTTCGCGGATGAAGCTATCTCCCGTCCGCGCAATCACAGGGTCCCCGCCTTCCTGCGAATGCCCGGCCAGGAGCGGAACGAAGATCAGGAGCACAACCAGAGAAATTGGACGGCGAAGGATCACGGACATCGGATTACCTCTGAAACACAACAAGGCGGTCCCGGGGTCCGAGACCGCCTTGATTACTGCGGAATGGGTGATGTTACTTCAACAATACCATCTTTTTGACACTGACAAAATCACCTGCCGCCAGGCGATAGAAATACATGCCGCTCGCGAGGTTCAATGCATTGAACTTCACGTGGTGCACGCCTGCTACCTGGATTTCGTTCACCAGCGTCGCCACTTCCTGGCCAACGAGGTTGTAGATCTTCAATTCCACCTTGGAAAGAGCGGGGATGGAATATTCGATGTTGGTCGTCGGGTTGAAGGGGTTCGGGTAGTTCTGTGCCAGCTCATAGGTCAGAGGCTGGCCCGGTTCGAACACACTGGTCGGCGTCTTCGGCTTGTGGAGATCATAATCCCACGCGTCGTAGAATGCCGGGTTGATGCTGCCGAAGTCGGACATGATGGTATAGATGCTGTCGGTATCAACAATATTCTCGTTGTGGTTGTTACCGAACCCACCCTTGCCGCCTTCGTTGTCACCGCCGCGGATACCGAACTTGAAGACCTGACCCACGCGGCCCTTGCTGCCCACCGTAC
>DAINBR010000243.1:0-5531 GCA_036732865.1 Bacteroidota bacterium
GTAAAGCTGAAACATTTCCGCCCGGAAGTAGTCTAAAGAACTGTTGATGAACACTGATCGCGATACCGTTGCCCGCATTCTCGCCGGAGATGCGCGGCAATTCGGCGTTCTGGTGGACCGGTACAAAGACCGGGCCTTCTCGCTCGCCAGTCGACTTCTCGGTAACAGAGAGGAAGCGGAGGAGACTGTGCAGGATGCATTCGTGCGCGCGTATCGCTCGCTCGCGGAGTTCCGTGGTGAATCGCAATTCGGTACTTGGTTCTACAGGATTCTGTACAATGCCTGCGTCACGCGCATTACGCGCCGGCGAACCCCCGCGGCATCTCTCGATGAAATCACCCTGGACGGCGGAGAGTATGTTATCGCATCGGCAGAACAGGATGCACTGGAGCATTTTGCGGCGGAAGAGCGGCACGAGATTCTCAATGCCGAGCTCCAAAAATTGCCGGAACGATATCGGACGGCGCTCCTGCTGTTCTATTTTCAGGAGCAGCGGTACGAGGAGATCGCGAGCATTCTCAAAATTCCGGTGAGCAGCGTGAAAACGCATCTGTTTCGCGGGAGGTCGCTCCTCCGCAAACGACTGACGGAACGATACAACGATGAAGTGAGGGCGGCATGACAGAGCATCCATCTCACGAAACCCTTCAACTCCTCGCCGACGGCGAGCTGGACGGCAGCTCGGCTCTCTCGGTCCGGCGTCATCTTGATCTCTGCGCGACATGCGCTGCAACCTACGCATCCCTTGTCTCGTTTGACCGTCTCATGCGGACCGCACCGAATGTCTCTCCCGGACGGGAATTCACACAGCGCGTCCTTTCGCGTCTCGGTATTCAGCCGAAGGTGCCCTGGCATTTTCGCATCCTCGAGCACGCGGCGTCGATCGTGGGAGTGCTGATCGTGGCGGGGATGGCAGCGGCAGTGTGGATCGTCCTTGCCCAGACCGGTGAAGTGGGGAAAATGCAGCAGGTGCTTCCGGGACAGGTTCTCCTGGATGATGCGGGGCGGTGGATGGAAAATGCGTACGCGGTGTGCAGCGGCTGGTTGACGCGAATCGTTCGTACGGCACTCGGGAGTCAAGCAGGGAAGATCACCGTGATGATTGTCCTGATGGTACCTCTCGTGGTTTTTGTAGATTGGAGGGTGCGACGGAAGGGCGCCGCGGGGAGGATGTGATCTTCCGCAGACCTCGTCTCTGCCTGCAGTGCTGGTGGACTTCTACTTCGCAGCCGACAGATACTTCACTTCTTCTTTTCCCATCATTTCCGCTGAATGGACGGTATTTGCCGGAAGGTTGATCCGGTCCCCCGGTTTTAAGGCCCACTCTTGTAGATCAGTGATCAGCTTCATCTTCCCCGAGACAATTACGATAAAATCCTCAAATGCGTGCTTATGGCGACCGTATTTTGTATGCGGGGCGTCTGAATAAAGCTCGTAGGCAAGCCCCTCTGCCTGGAGCCGTGCCTGGAGTTCGGCAAGCGTGGGTTTCTTGGATTTGTTCCAGCGAACGACTTCCATCATTGTTGCCTCCCTTAAAGTGACGCAGGAGCCTGCAGACATTCGTCGTAGTACTTAATGTAGTCACCAACGATCCGGTTGAGGTCGAATTGTTCAACGGCCCGGGCCCGGCAGGCGTGCCGGAACAGAGCGAGACGGGTGTCGTTCGAAAGGAGTTCGATTGTATAGCGCGCCATCCGGTCGATGTCGCCGATTTCCGCAATGTACCCGGTTTCGCCGTGGACCTGCAGTTCCGGCAATCCTCCGACGCTGGTGGAAACCACCGGCACTTCACAGGCCATTGCCTCCAGCCCCGCAAGGCCGAAGCTTTCGGATTGGCTTGGCATAAGCATCACATCGGCGGCCGAAAGTATCGGGACCAGCTCGGTTTGTTTTCCCAGGAAGTGCACACGGTCGTGGAGACCGAGCTCATGGGCCAGATGTTCGCAGGTCGACCGGTCGGGGCCGTCGCCCACGAGGACCAGCGTTGCCGGAATCTTTTTCAGCACTTCGTTGAAGATGCGGATAACGTCCGGGACGCGCTTGACCAACCGGAAATTCGAAACATGGACCAGCACGCGTTCTCCTGTGGAGGCGAACCGATCGCGCACCTGCCGGCAATCGATGCGCCGGTACTTCTCAGTGTCGACAAAGTTTGGGATAACCCGGATGTCCTTGTCGATGCCGTAGTTGGTCAGGGTCTTCTCCCGCAGGAATCGCGACACGGCGGTAACGCCGTTGCTCTTCTCAATGCTGAACTTCATTACGGGGAGAAAACTGGGTTCGAGCCCTACCAGCGTGATATCGGTACCGTGGAGTGTCGTGATCACACGCAGCTCGTCGTGCAGTATCTGCTTGGCCAGATATGCGCTCGTGGCGTGCGGGATGGCATAGTGCGCGTGCACAATGTCCAGCTTTTCGTATCGGGACACCTCGACAATCTTGCTCGCAAGCGCCGGCGTGTAGAGCGGGAACTCGAAGAGGGGGTAACTTGACATTTCCACTTCGTGGTAAAAAATATTGCCGAGATAGCCGTCCAGCCTCATCGGCATGGCGTAACTGATGAAGTGAATGAGGTGGCCGCGGTCTGCGAGCGCCTTGCCGAGTTCTGTCGCAATAACACCGCTGCCGCCGTACGTCGGGTAACACACGATGCCGATTTTCATTTTTGTCCTGTGTTCGGATGAAGATACACAAGGGCAAGGTAAGCTGCAACAAGGAGACTTTGAAAAACGGAGGAGAAGCTGCAAGGGGCTTTGAGAACGTGAAGAGAGTCGGCAGGGGACTTTGAACCGGGGGAAACATGGCGTATATTGCAGCTATGGATGATGAATACGCCACTTTGGCGCGTGCAGGACACGCCGAAACCCGCATACTTGCCTCTCGCTTTCTTGCCGATGCAGTCCCTGTACAGGTGAAAGAGGAAGCAGATGAGTTTCTGCAGTTCATCCGCAAGAAACTTCACGACGCAACCCACCACTGTTATGCATACCGTGTCGGTTTCGAAGGGCAGGAGAGCAGGGCATCAGATGACGGAGAGCCTGGGGGTACCGCCGGGAAGCCGATTCTTGCTGCAATTGACCGTGAGGTGTTGACCAACGTCCTTGTCGTGGTCACACGGTATTTCGGGGGAACAAAGCTGGGAACGGGGGGGCTGGTCCGGGCCTATGGTGAAGCGGCGGCGCTTGCCGTGCAGCAGGGAGGGCGGGAGGTGAGACTGATTACAGCGCCGCTCCTTGTCGCCGTCGACCATTCCCGGGTCGGTCAGGTGATGCACGTCGTGTCGCGCTCCGGCGCGCGCATTGCCGACACCCGGTACGATGAGACTGTCCACTTCCGGCTGGAAATCCGCCGCTCGCGGCTGGAGTTGCTCCGGCAGGAACTCATCCGGGCGACGGGCGGCGGGGCGCAGTTTGAAGGTTAGGCTTTGGGGAGCTTTTCGACAATCTCTTCGGTGTCGAGCGCGATAACCAGTTCCTCGTTTGTCGGAATGACCAACACGGCAGTAGAGGTTCCCGCCTTCGAGATATTTTTCTCTTTGTCCGGCGAGGCGTTGATGGTTTCATCGACATCGATGCCGAGGAACTGCAAATCCTGACAGCATGTTTTCCGGACCTCCGTGCTGTTTTCTCCGATGCCGCCCGTGAAGACCACGGCGTCGATCCCGCCCATGGCTGCAGCGTAGGCGCCGACGTATTTTCTCACCCGGTAGCAGAATACTTCAAAGGCCCACGTTGCCTTTTTGTCGCCGTTGTTCATCTCGGCGATGATCTCCCGCATGTCGCTGCTGACGCCCGATATCCCCTGAAGTCCGCTGTGCTTGTTCAGCAGTGTCGAGGCCTCGTTCATCGTCAGTCCCTCTTTGGCCATCAGGAACAGGATGACGGAGGGATCCAGATCACCACTCCGGGTGCCCATCAGCAGCCCTTCCAGCGGGGTGAATCCCATGGAAGTGTCCACGGAAACTCCGCGGTCGACTGCGGCCATGCTGCACCCGTTGCCGAGATGACAGGTCACGATTTTGAGGTCGGCATATGTGCGCTTGAGCAATTGCGCCGCGCGGTTGGCGACAAAGCGATGCGATGTACCGTGGAAACCGTAGCGGCGGATTTTGTACTGCGTGTAGAGGGAATAGGGGATGCCGTAAAGATACGCCTTCTTGGGCATTCCAAGGTGAAAGGAAGTGTCGAAGACGCCGACCTGGGGAATGCCGGGGAGATTGGCGTCGCACGCCTCGATGCCACGCAGATTATGGGGGTTATGCAGAGGCGCAAGCTCGATGTTCTCGCGGAGGGTGTGGACCACCTCTTTGGTGATCAACACAGAACCCGAAAACGTTTCGCCGCCATGCACCACCCGGTGCCCGACGGCGTGGATATCGGACTTGTCGCTGATGACACCGTGGGATCGGCTCAGCAGTATCGCAAGGATGTACTCGATTGCCACGGTATGATCGACAATCTCACCTGCGATCTTGACCTCGTCGCCGTCATGACGAAAATTCGTCAACGTTGCACCGCTCATACCGATACGTTCGACCAGGCCGCCAGCCAATTTTTTCTTCGCGGTCCCGTCGATGAACTGATACTTGACCGAGGAACTTCCGCAATTCAAGACCAGGACATTCATTTTCGTTTTCCGTCTTCGTTGTATTTGAAAAACCCTTCGCCAACTTTTTTCCCGAGTTTCCCTTCCCGCACCATGCGGCGGAGCAGGGGACACGGACGGTAGCGTGGCTCACCGAGTTCACGCCAGAGCGAATCCATCCAGGCCAGCACCTCATCGAGACCCATGTTATCTGCCATTTCCAGCGGGCCGGTTTGCATATTGTACCCCAGCTTCATGGCCGTGTCGATATGATCCGCACTGGCGATGCCTTCCATCAGCACGTGCATTGCTTCGTTCAAGAAGGTGAGAATGATGCGGGTGGTGATGAAGCCGGGATACTCGAATACTTCGACTGGAGTTTTGCCAATGCGCCGCGCGAACGACTTCACAAGGGCAAATGTCGCATCTGACGTCTTCATCCCCCGCACGATCTCCACCAGCGGAACCACCGGCACGGGGTTCAGGAAGTGCATGCCGATAATCTGGTCGGGATGCCTCGCATTCGAGGCCAGCTTCGTGAGACTCAATGAAGCGGTATTGGAGATAAATACCGCTTTGGGCTTTCCGATTGCGTAGAACTGATCGATCAGACTCCGCTTCAGCTCAAAATTCTCGTCAACCGCTTCGATCACGATGTCCACATCTTTAAGATCCGTCATCGCAGTGGTGCCCCGCACACGGGAGAGCACAGCGCGCTTCTCAGATGCCGTTTTGCCCCAGCGCTTGATCTCCAGATCCATAGCGTGAGTCAGTCCTTCCAGGCCGGCCTTCAATGCCACATCGTTCTTCTCGACGCCGATCACCTCGATGCCGGATCCGGCAATGGTTTCCACGATACCCTGCCCCATCACTCCCAGCCCGATCACACCAACCGTGTGAAATTGGTCCCCTGTCTTACGATGGTGAATCAGTGGCGATTCGAGGTC
>DAINBR010000244.1:0-5503 GCA_036732865.1 Bacteroidota bacterium
GGAGGCATGATCCGATCTGCTCGCTTCCGCAAGACGGTCCGCCACCTCGGCGTTGCTTCGCAAACGGAACCCGGTGAACAGCGGCTGCTGCACCCCCAGGCGCAGATTGGTGTTGTCGAGAACGGTCGGGGAGATCTCGACGGGCTGGGGCAGGATCGGGAGCTTGACCTGAAACGGATCGACATTCGAGAGCCGCTTGTAGCTCGCTTCGAACTTGAGCGACGGAAGAATCCCTGCGTGGACTTCCATCGCTCGTGCCTCGGCTCCGGCAACGCGGGCGGCTGAAGCACGCAGTGTGCGGCTGTTCGCCAGGCCCAGTAAAACCGCCTCCTGCAGCGTCAGGGTGTCGCGGTTTTGCGCCATACTCGAGACCGTGGCCATCAACAGGAGAAGGAGGACACGTTTCATGCAGCACCTTCGGGATGAGTCAACATGGAAATGAAGACGTTTTCAAGAGATGGACTGATGACACGCGCGGATGCCACCGTAATGCCCGCCCCGCGCAGCGCATCCTGCAGGGCCGGGGTCTCCCGGTGAGCATCGTCGACAATCACATTGAGACGGTCACCAAATGCCTGCACCTCTGCGGCAGGCCAGCGTTCCTTCAGCAACCTGAATCCTTCCCGAACTCTGTCGCACACAATCTCTACTACCTCTCCGCGCATCGCCTCCTTCATCGCTTCAGGCGTGTCTACCCGCATGAGTTTCCCCATATTCATCAACGCTACGCGCGAGCAGCGCTCCGCCTCGTCCAGGTACGGAGTGCTCATGACGATCGTAATGCCCTGTTGGAGCAGGTCCTGCAGAATCTTCCAGAAGTCGCGGCGCGAAACCGGATCGACTCCCGTCGTGGGTTCATCCAGGAAGATGATCTTCGGCGTGTGCACGAGCGTGCATGCGAGAGCGAGCTTTTGCTTCATGCCGCCGGATAGGCGGTCCGCCAGCCGATCCCGGAAGGGCGTCAGGCGTGTAAACGCAAGAAGTTCCTCACGCCGTTCGCGGTAGTTGAAGACCTGATTGATTTCGGCGAAGAACTCGATATTCTCGTCAACCGTCATGTCACCGTACAGGGAAAATCGCTGGGAAAGATACCCGATGTGACGTTTGATGGCGTCGGACTCCTTGAGCAGATCGTATCCCATAACTGTCGCGGAACCGTCCGATGGCAGCAGAATGCCGCACAACATCCGGATCGTGGTAGTCTTTCCGGCGCCGTCGGGGCCCACGAGACTCAACATCTCCCCTTCCTGTACCGTCAGATCAATGCCATCCACGGCGTGTACCGCGCCGAAGGTACGGGTGAGATTCCGCACTTCTATGATCGGAGCGTTCACCTTCCGTCCCCGCCCGTGGCTATCCTGGCATCCGCCGGGAGGCCGGGTTTCAATTCACCGCCGGGGTTCGGCGCCTCGATTTTCACGGCGAACACCAGCTTCGTGCGCTCTTCCTTCGTCTGAACGTTTTTCGGTGTGAACTCCGCCACCGGGGATATATAGACCACAGTTCCGGGGAAAGCCCGGGCCGCGCCGAAGGAGTCGATGAATATCTCGGCCTTCTGACCGAGGGCCACGCTGCCGAGTTCTGCTTCGTTAACGTAGATGGTGAGCTTGACCCGGTCGAGGTTCGTGAGACGAACCACTCTCGTCCCGACCCCCACGAGTTCACCGGGCTCAACAGCCCGGAGGGTGACCGTGCCGGCCGTCGGCGCGACGATTGCACAATTGCGCAAGCGCCTGGCAAGGAGATCTACCTGTGCGGCTGCGGCATCGCGACGCGCCCGCGCCCCGGTGATCTCTTCCGGACGCAAACCGGCCTTCAATTTTGCGTAGGTTTGTCCTGCCGCCACGTAGCGGGTATAAGCATCGTCGTACTGCTTTTGCGTCACGGATTCCGCATCAATCAGTTCCTTCATCCGTTTGTGGTCGGTCTCCGCCGTGCGAAAGGCGGCCTCGGCCTGGATGATATCTTCGCGGCGCGATCCCTCCGCTGCAAGGCGATACGCCGACTCGAACGATGTAAGGTTTGCCTCGGCCTGTCGAAGCTGCAGCCGGTACTCTTCATCGTCGATCAGCACGAGAGTATCGCCGCCCGTAACACGGGTGCCCTCGTCGACACGCACTGCCCGAACTCGCCCCCCCACTTCGCTGCCGATGGTGATGTCCGTACCCTCGATGGTGCCGGATGCTTCGATGACGCCGGGGACGTTGTTGCCGCATCCCGTGAGAACGCCTGCGAGCGCTGCGAAAAGACCGTTGGCAAGAATGCGATGCATGGGAGATCCTCTTCTATGAATTGTCCTGAAGTCTGTGGAGGGACTGAGCGGCGTCTGGTGTGAGAATGCCGCGCAGGAATATCGTCACAATGCTCTGAAGGGCTTCATCGGCCGTAAACGGCTCGTTGGCCAGAACCGTCGGATTCACGATGCTCTCTATGGTTGCATAGAGTGCCAGGAGAAACACCCGTTGACTGATCTCGGGACGTACATATCCCGTTCGCTTCCCTTCATCGATGAGTGCAGCCCACGTGGTTAGGATCCGTTGGCGCCGGAACGTCTGGATCTTTCCCCAAGCTTCGGGGATGTACGTCTCCAGATCGCGCAGCAAGTTCTTGCTTATGGTCCTGAAGACGATGCCGACGAGCTTCATAAGACCATCAAGTTTTGCAGGGAAAGGTGCATCCATCGCCATGATGCCCTGCACCTTCAACTCGGCTTCCCCGAGCATCCGCGCAACGATTTCGTTAACTAGGTCCTCTTTGCGATCGAAGTATTTGTAGAAGGTCTTCTTGCTCATTCCGAGGTCTGTGGTGATTTCTTCGACAGAGACACGGGCAAATCCATCGACAAAGAAGCGCGCGCGGGCATGCTCGATGATTCTCTCCTTCGCCGGTCCTCGTACATCAATAGAAACCATGGATACTCTCGTTGTATTTTGGGTTTCCAAAAGTCCAAAAAAAACGCCCGGGGAGCTATGGAAACTATGGGCGTTTCTATGGTTTCCAATATAACAAGGTTTTGCTAAATGTCAAGAAGAGAATGCTGAATCGCACCATCGCTTCTGTTGACAATTCCGGCTCCGTGTCGCCGATTAATGGAACGTCCTTCAGGGGAATCACTCTTGTCCTGCGCACACTTCCGTTCCGGGAGTAGGTGCACACGGCGCCGGAGGGAGTGCGGCCTGTGAGCCCCGCTTCCCAGGAAAATAAGAAACCCCCGGAGGGAGATCCACCGGGGGTTTTCCATAACGCCAGCACACGCAGGTCAGTACATGTCACCCATGCCGCCGCCCGGAGGCATCGGCGCAGGCTTTTCCTCTTTCGGCTTCTCGACGATCGTCGCTTCGGTGGTCAGCAGCAGTGCAGCAACGGATGCAGCATTTTCCAGTGCTGTGCGGGCCACTTTCGTCGGATCGATAACACCCGACTTCACCAGGTTTTCGTACTGCTCGGTAGCTGCATTGAACCCGAAGTCGTCCTTCCCTTCCTTCACTTTGTTCACGACCACGGAACCCTCCTGGCCGGCGTTTTCGACGATCATCCGGATCGGCTCTTCGAGCGAGCGGCGGACGATCTCGATACCCGTCTCCTGATCCTCGTTGGCGGGCTTGAGGTCCGCCAGTTTCGAGCCCGCGCGCAGATACGCCACGCCTCCACCCGGCACAATGCCTTCCTCCACCGCGGCACGCGTTGCATGCAGTGCGTCTTCCACGCGGGCCTTCTTCTCTTTCATCTCGACTTCCGTCGCGGCACCGATCTTGAGCACCGCAACACCGCCGGAAAGTTTCGCCAGGCGCTCCTGCAGCTTCTCCTTGTCGTAGTCCGACGTGGTTTTGTCGATCTGGGCTTTGATCTCGTTGATGCGGTTCTTGATGTCTTCTTTCTTGCCGGCACCTTCGACGATCGTGGTGTTGTCCTTGTCGACAGTGACTTTCTTCGCGCGGCCGAGATAACTGAGCGTCGCGTTCTCGAGCTTGTACCCCTGCTCTTCGGAGATCACCGTGCCGCCCGTGAGGATGGCAACGTCTTCCAGCATCGCCTTGCGGCGGTCGCCAAACCCGGGCGCCTTCACGGCCGTCACGCGCAACGTGCCGCGCAGCTTGTTCACCACAAGTGTAGCGAGCGCTTCACCCTCGATATCCTCCGAAATGATCAAGAGGGGTGAGCCTGTCTGCGCGACCTTCTCGAGAATCGGCAGCAGGTCCTTCATCGCCGAGATCTTCTTGTCGTGGATCAAGAGCACCGGATTCTCAAGCACTGCTTCCATTGTCTCCGCGTCTGTCACGAAGTAGGGGGAGAGGTAGCCGCGGTCGAACTGCATGCCCTCGACCACATCGATGCTCGTGTCCGTTCCCTTTGCTTCTTCCACGGTGATGACGCCATCGGTCCCGACCTTCATCATTGCGTCCGCAATGAGGTCGCCGATCACCGCATCATTGTTCGCGGAGATCGAGCCGACCTGGGCGATTTCTTTCTTGCTCGTTTTATCGACCGGCTTGCTAATGGCCTTGAGACCCTCGACGACCTTGGCAACAGCCATGTCGATGCCGCGTTTCAGATCCATCGGGTTGGCGCCGGCGGCCACGTTCTTGAGTCCTTCCCGTACGATCGCCTGCGCGAGCACGGTGGCCGTTGTCGTTCCGTCGCCGGCCACGTCGGAGGTCTTTGACGCAACCTCGCGAACCATCTGTGCACCCATATTCTCAATCGGGTGCTCGAGTTCGATTTCTTTCGCGACCGTGACACCGTCTTTCGTGATCGTCGGCGCACCAAACTTCTTGTCGATCACCACATTACGGCCCTTCGGGCCCAGCGTCACTTTCACCGCGTCGGCAAGCTGGTCCACACCACGTTTGAGCGCGGACCGTGCCTCGGTGTCAAAATTAATCAGCTTTGCTCCCATTGTGACTGTTCTCCTGAGTAGGTTGTGCGAATTCTGTGGGTCCGTTAAACAATCGCGAAGATGTCGGCTTCGCGCATGATAAGATACTCGTCGCCTTCATAGGTGACCTCGGTGCCCGAGTACTTCCCGTACAGCACCTTGTCCCCAACCTTTACTTCCATCGGAACTTTCTTGCCGTCATCGCTGATTTTTCCGGGCCCCACCGCAACAACCTCCCCTACAACCGGTTTTTCCTTGGCGGTATCCGGGAGAATGATTCCCCCCTTTGTTCGCTCTTCAGCCGCGGCAGGCTTGATAATGACGCGATCAGCCAACGGTTTGATCTTCATGTCACGCCTCTGTTAGATAAGTTATTGATATTTAATGTGTTATGAGATTGATACATGCGGTGTTAGCACTCACACCAGACGAGTGCTAATAATATAACAAAAAAAAGCCTATTGTCAAGGGGGGTCCGTCTAGCGGACATATCTCAGAACACACTTGGGTTTCCGAAGATCCTACGCCGGGGCTGGCTTCCGGACTGCCGAGACCTCGAAGAAGTGGATTCCATAACCTGGCAGATCAAAGTAGATTCCCCGCGATTGCAGACCCCCCCTGTCGCGC
>DAINBR010000245.1:0-5500 GCA_036732865.1 Bacteroidota bacterium
AAACGCGGTGCAAAGAACATCTATGCCGAAATCGTCGGCCTGGGATTTACTGCTGATGCACATCATATTACCGCCCCCGCTGAGGGCGGCGAGGGTGCAGTCCGATCCATGCGCCGCGCACTCAACGACGCCGGCATCACTCCCGAATACGTGGACTACATCAACGCCCACGGCACTTCGACACCGCTGAATGATGCAAGTGAGACGCAGGCGGTCAAGACGGTTTTTGGCGACCACGCGTACAAACTCAACATCAGCTCGACCAAGTCTATGACGGGGCACCTTCTCGGCGCCGCCGGCGCAGTGGAGGCCATCGCCACCATCCTGGCATTGCGCCTGGGAAAAATCCCGCCAACCATCAATTATGAGACTCCCGATCCGGCATGTGATCTCAACTATACGCCCAATGTGCCGGTTGAGAAAACTCTCCGCTACGGCCTGAGCAATACGTTCGGTTTCGGCGGTCACAACGCATCGTTGCTCTTCAAAAGATACCCTCTGGAATAGCCGGTTCCACGTGCCGCTGAAGTCCCTCATACGGAAAATCGTCCCCCGCCTCGGCGGGGCGCGGCTTGACGATGCGGAACCCCTGCCTGCGGACTTGGACCCCAAGACAGTATGGCGCCTCCAACGTGTGCTTGGATGCAAGATTCACAACCGCGAGCTCTTTGTCCACGCACTCCTCCATCGATCGTTTCCTCAGCGTTCGGGCCATGCAGCCTCGTCCAACGAGCGCCTGGAGTACCTCGGTGACTCTGTCCTGAACCTCATCGTCGGCGAGCATCTCTACGCGCGGTATCCCCACGCCCCCGAAGGCGACCTCACCAAAATGCGATCGCGGCTGGTGAACCGCAAAGCCCTCGCCGCGTATGCGAAGGCACTCCGCCTCTCCGACTTCATCCTCATGAGCCCGAGCGCCGCCCAGTCAATCGGCAGGGGCTATGACACCATTATCGCCGACACATTTGAGGCCATCGTCGCGGCAATCTACCTTGATCGTGGATTCGTCGCGGCCCGCCGCTTCGTCGAGCGACAGGTGACACAGGCAATGACATACGGAGCGGTGACCACGACCGCGGATGAGAACCACAAAAGCAGACTGCTTGAGTTTGCGCAATCACACGGGCTCGGCGTTCCGCGGTACCTCATTGTCAAAGAGGAAGGGCCGGACCATGACCGCACGTTTACGGTCGACGTCCTGCTGCGTAACGAACGGCGTGGGACCGCCACCGGCAAGAATAAGAAAGACGCCGAACAGGCGGCAGCCCATCAGGCAATGGACCTCCTCGCCAAATGACGAAGCGCGGTCTCTTCATGTTCACGCTCTTTCTGGGAGCGTGCTGCAGCGGACAGTCCCAGATTCAGCCGCAGCGTCCCCCTTTCTTCCTCGGACCGGTGGATAGCATCGTCGTGAGCGGCAACGCGCACACACGCCCGTACGTCATCCTGAATGAAATGTCCATCGCCGCCGGAGTGCAGTTCACGCCGGAGATGATCGAGTTCGACCGCAACCGCATCTACAGCCTTGGCCTATTCACGAGTGTCGATCTCTTCCTCGATACGTTGCAGGGTCGCAGTGTCCTCCGTGTCCTGGTGAATGAACGCTGGTTCATTTTCCCTGTTCCGCTTTTCGGCTTTCGGGACGGGGACGTCGAACGGGCCTACTACGGCGCCGGACTCTACCACAACAACTTCCAGGGCAGAAACCAAAAGCTGTTTGGATCAATCGTCTTCGGCGCCGACCCATCCGCGCAGATCTCTTTCGCCGATCCCCTCGTCGATCATGACAACCGTATTTCGTTCGGAGCCCAGATTTCCTATAGCAAAACACGCAATCGGAGCGAGCAGGAAGCGCTGGTGACAGGAAGCTTCGATGAACTGCACTACGACGGCAACATCTCCACCGGCAAACGCTTCGACCTGTACCAGTACGCAGGCATCAATGTCGGGTATCGCACGGTGAAGATCTCTTCGTATAGACCCGGCCGGACGATCTCGGCTGACGGGACCGACCGGTATCTCTATGCCAGCGCCTCCTATCAGTACGACGGCCGTGATCTCTCCGAATACCCCACGAAGGGGAGCTACGGATCCGCATACGTCACAAGGTATGGCATGGGGACTTCCCCCGTGAATTTCACCCGGGTTGGCGTCGACCTCCGGAAGTACATCCCCCTTCCCCCGTCGTTTACTCTTGCCGTCAGGCTTCATGCAGCGTTCATGGCAGGCGGAGAAATCCCGACATATGCGCATGTGTTCCTGGGGTACGGCGACCGCGTTCGCGGCTACTTCAAAACCGTGTTTGAAGGGGAACACATTGCTTGTTCCACCGTCGAGTTGCGCTATCCGATCCTCCCGGCGCGCGTATTCCGCGTGTCCACTCCTATCCTCCCCGATGAATTTTCCGTGTGGCGTTTCGGCATAGGCGTCGTACTATTCGCAGATGCGGGCACAACCTGGTACCGCGGTCAGGGTGTCGCCCTCAGTTCCATTGCATCGGGGTACGGAGGCGGGCTCGACTTTCTTCTCCCGTACGGCATGATCGTCCGCACGGACTACGCCTGGAACAACCTCGGAAAGGGGCAATTCATTCTGGACTTCCGACGTGCCATCTGAGGAGACATTGCCGCACGGCGATGTGCCCGCCGGGCTGGAGTTCTTCTATGTGCCCCCGGGGGCCGTCGTGGGCAGCACCATTACTGTGGAGGGCGAGGAATTCTCGCATCTGACACAGGTCATGCGCCACGTCGAAGGAGACACGATCGGCATCGTCGACGGCGCGGGGATGGCCTACGTCACCGCCGTGGCAGCTCTCCACAAGCATTCCGCACGGTGTTCCATCCTCTCCACACACCCCCGCCTGCACGAGCCTGCACAGCATGTTACGCTGGCGGTGGCCGTCCTGAAGAATCCCGCCCGGTTCGACCTGGTGGTCGAGAAGGCCACTGAGCTCGGTGTCTGCAGGATCATCCCCATGGTCACCGCGCGAACGATCGCACGGCACGCCAGGGTGGAACGCTGGCAGGCGGTCGCATTGGCCGCCATGAAGCAATGCGGACGCTGCGTCCTCCCTGCAATTCCATCGGCGATGACGTTCGACGAAGTGATCGCCGGAGCACAAGGTGAGAAGTTATTGTTCCACGAACAGGCTTCGAGATTGCTCGGCAGGTCTGCCGGTGCGCACGATGCGTCGGCGTGGACTGTGTGTATCGGTCCGGAGGGAGGGTTTTCCGGCACGGAGGTGGCCTCCGCGCTCGCACACCATTGGACAATCGTTTCTGTGGGCGACCGGCGTCTCAGAAGCGAAACCGCTGCGATTGTTGCGGCGGCGCGCCTCCTGACACCATAGGACGGTCTTATTCTTTCCTGAGCTTGTCCTCGACAACGGATTGTATTTCTTCCAGCATCATTGCACTGGTCGAGCGCAGGGATTGCACTTCGTCTTCTTTCCACCCGACAAACTCCTGGTCGCCCAGCGCACTCAGGTTTATGCGCACGTTGAGCGCCGCTCCTTCGAGGGCGGCGTGGAGCATGAGGGCACTCACACCAGCATCACTGACGGAATTCGTGTTCCCCTTCGATACGACGCTTTCCGCAAGAGCGAGCGCGTCAATGCAATGCTTCATTACCTCCAGCGGGACCAGCGTTGCCTCCTTGGTCGCCTCGCGCACGGCTGCCGCCCGGAGCGCTTTCTGCGGCTCAGAATCTTTGGGGAGCGCATATGCTTCCATCACCTTGTTGAACGCCTGCGTATCACGGTCAATCAATTCGGTGAACTGCGCCCGCAGCTGTTCGGCTTGCTCGAGTACCTTCTTCAGGTCGCCCTCCACGTCGGCATACTTCTTTTTGCCGAGAGTCAGATTGCACACCATGGAAGTGAGTGCTGCGCCCAGGGCACCTGCAAGTGCAGCTGCACTCCCCCCGCCGGGCGCGGGGGACGACGAGGCAAGTTCATCAAGAAACGTATTCAGCGTTCTGCGACTGGACATGGGGACCTCATTCATCATGTAAGTTGGGATTCGATGATCTTACGAGAAGGATCGAAACGCTCCAGCTGGCTCAATCCAAGACGTTCGATGGCCGTGGCGACAAGTGCCGCCGCATCACTCACTCCGGGGGCGTAGAACCTGCCCGCCATGATAAGCGCCTCTTTCGGCGTCAGTCCAACGATCTCACTCCCCGTCACTTCCACGCCAAGACTCACCGCCTGGCGTTTTACTTCTTCAAATGCTGTGTGAGGCGCAGTCTGGTGGTAATTGACCAAATTGATGGAGACTTGCGCTATATCGTGGGCTTCCAGCAAAACTCCCATGGCTTTCACGAACCGCAGAGTGCCCGGTACAAAAACCTTCCGTCCCTGTGCGTCAACGACGGCATTCCCCTGACCATCCTTCTTCACCCGGCCGCTCTCGCGTATGCGGAGTGCGATTTCCTGGGCGATTCCCTGGTCGTTGGTGTTGAGGTTGACATTGTACGCGATCAGGAACATCCGGGCTCCGGCAATCGTGGCGCCTGAGCGGGGCGGGAAATCCGCGGGGCCGAAATCCGGATGCCAGGCAGGGTCCTTCAGCTTCGCAGACAGCCCCTCGTACTCCCCCTTCCTCACAGTGGCCAGATTCCTGCGCTCCGGCCGGGTCGCGGCCGCCTCATACAGATACACGGGGATTCTCAACTCATCCCCGACTCGTTTTCCAAATACGCGCGCCAGCCGCACGCATTCCTCCATGCCCACTCCCGACACCGGCACGAACGGAACGACATCGGTGGCACCGATGCGCGGATGCTCGCCCTTGTGTTTTGTCATGTCGATCCGCTCGGCGGCGACACGCGTCGCCTGGAATGCAGCCTCCACCACGCCTTCCGGCGCACCGATGAACGTCACGACAGTACGGTTGTAGTCCTTATCCGGCTCAACGCTGAGGAGCTTCACCCCGGGAACCCCGCACACCGCGGCACCGATCTCGGAGATGATCGCGGCGTCTCTTCCTTCGCTGAAATTCGGCACGCATTCGACAATGGCGGACATGAGAGCTCCGGTCAGGGAATTTCCAGCAAGGTCCCGTTCTTGATGGTGTGAGTTACATGATTCACACCAAAATGATACGCCAGCATGCGAAAGTCCGCCACCCCCGCCACGACGAGATCGGCATTCTTTCCGACTTCGATGCTCCCGTGCGTGGCCGACAGACCGAGTGCAGCCGCACCGTTGAGCGTACAAGCTGTGAGCGCTTCCTCCGGGCTCACCCGCATGTGTGTGCAGGCAATGGTCATCATAAGTGGCATGGAATACGACATGCAGGACCCGGGGTTGAAATCGCTGGCAATGGCGACGGGGACACCGGACTCGATCAGCGCCCTCGCAGGGGCATAGCCGTGATTCAGGAAGAAGGAGACCCCCGGAAGAAGAACCGCAACGACGTGCGCGTCGTGCAGTGCCCTGATGCCCCGGTCGCCGATATGTTCCAGATGATCCGCCGAGACGGCCCCGAGACGCGCTGCA
>DAINBR010000246.1:0-5498 GCA_036732865.1 Bacteroidota bacterium
TTCAGCCATATGCAGTGCGCAAGGCAGGTGTTGCTCTGTAAGATCCCGAGATGGTCGAAATAAGCGACGTTGTCCATCCCGCAGCGGGCCCGCACGGCGTCGAGCTCATGGCGGTTCTCGGAGGCGTGCGTATGGAACAGCATGCCCGGAAAATCGGCTGTCATGGCATGTGCATCACGCAGCAAGGTATCGGTGCAGGAGAGAACAAACCGCGGGGCAACGGCATAGCGGATGCGGCCGCCGGCACTCCCGTGCCATTGTTCGGCCTGATGCAATGTGGAGCGCACCGCCTCGTCCGTCGCCTCCCTGAGCGGCGGGTGCATGGTGTTGAGATCCATCATTGCCTTCCCGACGAATGCTCGTATCCCGGACTCCGTGATGGCGCGGACAACTTCTTCTTCGTGGTGGATGCTTCCCATATCCATGATCGTCGTCGTCCCACCCCGGATGAGCTCAGCGATTCCGATCCGGGCGGAGGTGTACATCGATGACGCCGTATGCGCGGCTTCCAGGGGAAAAATTCTTGTCTGCAGCCAATCCAGAAGCCCCATGTCCTCCGCAAGACCACGGAAAAGTGCCTGACACAGGTGCACGTGAGTCTGGACGAATCCGGGCAGTGCTACCAGATCCTTTGCATCGACGACCACATCCACAACCGGGCGCTGCGCGGAAAGTTCCCCTGTATCGAGTACTCTCGTGATGGTACGTCCCTCGACGAGAATCGCGCCACTCCGGAGCAGGCGGTCATCGCCGTCCATCGTCAACACCGCGCGCGGAACGATGAGCGTCGTCGTCACCGCGCTTCCCCGTTCTGGTGCATCATTGCGCGCATTGCCTCTTCGATTGTCTCAACTTCTGTGAGGATGATGTCTTTTCTGTTGCGGGCCTGCTGTGCATTGTTGCGCGGGAGAACAAGCTGCTTGAACCCCAGTTTTTGCACCTCGGCGATTCGCTTTTCGATATGATGGATCGTCCGGATTTCTCCTCCGAGGCCCACTTCGCCCACCACGGCGGCATCCGCACGCACCGGGATATCGCGCACGCTGGAGGCAATCGCCATGGCCATGCCGAGATCGGCGGCAGGCTCGTCAATCCGCACACCGCCTGCAACATTCACAAAGACGTCGTACTGTCCGAGACGCAGCCCGGCCCGCTTTTCCAGCACCGCCAGCAGCATTTGCAGCCGCCGTCCGTCAAATCCCGTTGCCGTGCGCTGGGGTACGCCGTAACTCGTGGATGCAACCAGTGCCTGCACTTCCACCAGCAGCGGTCGGGTTCCTTCCATCGCAGCTACCACCGCCGACCCGGAGGCGTCTGATTTTCGTTCCGCCAGGAACACCGCGGATGGATTTGCGACCTCGCGGAGGCCACCGTCGTGCATTTCGAATATGCCGATTTCATTCGTGGACCCGAACCTGTTTTTCGTCGCGCGGAGGATACGGTAGGCGTAGTGGCGTTCCCCCTCGAACTGCAGCACCGCATCTACCATATGCTCCACAACGCGCGGCCCCGCAATAATGCCTTCCTTGGTCACGTGTCCCACAAGAAACACCGGCACCCCTTTTGCCTTCGCATAGCGCATGAACTGGGCGGTCACTTCGCGCACCTGACTTACCGTCCCCGGTGCGCTCTCCAGCTGCGGATGGCGCATCGTCTGCATGGAATCGACAATGATCAAATCCACGGGGGAGCGATCGAGCACCTGCGCCACGACATCCACATCGGTCTCAGCAAGCAGCAACACACGATCATGGGGCCTGGGCATGAGCCGGTCCGCACGCAGCCGCACCTGCGACAGTGATTCCTCTCCGGTGATGTAGAGAACGGTCTGCCCGGTCAGGGAGGCCGCCATCTGCATCATCAGTGTGGATTTCCCGATACCGGGATCCCCGCCAACCAGCACCACGGAACCGGGCACGATGCCCCCGCCCAGCACCCTGTCAAGCTCGGGAATTGTGGTCGCCACCCGTACGCCGGCAGTGGTTTCCACTTCAGTGATCGGTACGGGATCGACCCTGACGTGTTTCCGGCGCTCCCGTTTGGTTATGCCCGCCGGTACATGCACTTCTTCTACAAAGCTGTTCCATTCCCCACAATTGGGGCAGCGCCCGACCCAGCGGGGGGATTCGTACGCACAGGCCTGACACACAAAGATGGTTTGAGTTCGAGGCATAGATAGTCCATGTAATATAGCGAAATGGGCAAAGAATGAAAACGGGACTTAGAGAGAAGATTTTTGTATATTGATGGGTCTAAACTGCAGGCGATCCTTCGCATGAAGTACTTCCAAACCGGTGGTTTCCTCCTCGGCGCTTACCTGATAGCCCAGCAGGCGTTGTCGTTGCCTCAACCTTCCCCTCTTCCACCCAAGAGCGAGGTTCGTGCGGTCTGGGTCACCACGGCCGCGGGACTCGACTGGCCACAGGTCTGCGGTAAAGAAAGACAACAGGAATCCCTTCGCCGCCTGGTGCACGATCTGTATGACGCGAAATTCAATACCATCCTTTTTCAGGTGCGACCACGGGGCGACGCTCTGTACCGGTCCGGCTATGAACCCTGGGCAGAGATCCTGACCGGAACTCTCGGCAAAGATCCGGGCTGGGATCCCACCGCTTTTGTCATCTCTGAGGCGCACGCGCTGGGGATGGAGGTGCATGGCTGGTTCAACGTTTTCAAGGTCCGCGGGCCGAATCCGGTGGCTGCATCCACACCGGAACATCCTTCCCGCACATTCGCGAACTGGTGTGTGGAACGGGACGGGGAGATCTGGCTCGATCCGGGCCGTCCGGAAATCCGCACCCACCTGCTCAACGTCGCACTCGAACTGGTCCGGAACTACGATCTGGACGGCATAAACTTCGACTTCATCCGCTATCCGGGCAGGGACTTCCCTGACGGGGAGAGCTACGCACGCTACGGCAACGGGATGAATCGGCACGACTGGCGCCGCGGCAATATTACCGCCTTCGTGCGCTCATTCGCCGCCGGGGTTGCCGGAATCAAGCCAATGATGAAAGTCGGGTCTTCGCCTTATGGCGTCTACCGCGAGGAATCCGGAAACTCTCAGAGGGGAAGTTATCACTGGGTCTATCAGGATTCCTACGAATGGCTGGAAAACAAGTGGCATGACTACCTCTCACCCCAGGTCTACTGGCAGATCGGACGCGGGAACGGTGAACCGGATTTTCTTCAGGCACTTCGCCGCTGGCAGGCACAGACCGCGGGCCGGCATATCTACATAGGCATCGCTGCCTATCGGCCCGAGATCGGGCCAAGACTGGGGGTCTACATTGATTCCTGCCGGGCAGCCGGGAGTGCCGGTCAGGTGTTTTTCCGCTGGGAAGACATCGCCGACTCACGGATGCTTGCCGGGCGGTATGCAACCCGCGCCCTCATTCCACCGATGCCCTGGAAAGACCGGGTTCCGCCCCTTGCGCCAGAGCGTGTGAGTGTCGATGTTACGGGACCACGGACCTGGACCATTCACTGGGATTCGCCGCCACCTGCCCGTGACGGCGACACCGCACAGACCTATGTAGTGTACAGGTGGACTACCCGCAGCATTCCCTTCGACAGCCCCTACTCAATCGCAGCCGTGTTGCCGGCTACTCAGCTTGCGTTTGCCGATTCACAGGCCACCACGGACGAATACTTCTACGCAGTTTCTTCCTGCGACCGGATGCACAACGAGAGCGAACCGTCGCCCGTAATCTCATCACGCCCCTCTCTTGCGCAACCGCTCCCGCCTTTCCGGCCGCAAACAAACATCTCTCTCAGCGTCTCTCTCGCCAATGCGTCCGGGCGTCCGCTGGCGGCACTCTACACTATCGCTCAGCGCACACGCGTCGCCCTCGATGTGTTCCTCAAACGCAGCGACACGCCGGACACGCTCCATACGAAGCTCATCCGCGCAGTACAGGAAGAGGGGAAGTACAAGGTGAGTTTGCAGAGCGTGAAGTTCACCCCCGGCACTTATGTCATGCGCCTGACGACAACTGAGGCAACGATAGAACAGTCGGTGGTGGTGCGGTAGATCAAAAGCACAGGCATTGGGCACGAGGCATGAGTAGCCCCCCACATTCCCTCATGCCTAACGCCTATTGCCTCACACCTCGTGCCTACCTCCTGTTGCCTCTCATTCCACCCCCATCATTCTTATCAGCAACAGGCTCAGATCCGGCACGTAGGTGATGATCAACAGGGCGACGACCAGGATTGCTATGAAGGGGATGATGGACCGGACCACCGTGAACACCGGCTTGCCGAATCTCAGACTTGAAATGAACAGGTTGAGTCCGACCGGAGGGGTCAGGTAGCCGATCTCCAGGTTCGTCAGGAAAATGATACCGAGGTGGACGGGATGGATGCCGTATGCAGCAGCGATGGGGATAATCAGCGGCACCACGACAATGATGGCGGAGAAGATGTCCATCATCATACCCACAACAATCAGGAAAAGGTTCAGGACCACCAGAAAGGCAGCGGGACTGCTGATAATCGTCTTGGTGAGTTCAAACAGCCGCATCGGCACTTCATCATCGACGAGAAAGTTCGTCAACCCCATCGCAGTTCCGATGATCATGAGAATCGCGCCCACCAGCAGCATGCTCTCGCGCATGACCCGCGGTACATCGCTGAAGAGTTTGATGTCGCGATAGACAAACACCTCCACGACGAGCACGTAGAACGCCGTGATTGCCGCCGCCTCGGTGGCCGTAAAGAGCCCCGTGTAGATCCCGCCGATGATTAACACCGGCAGCGGCAGTTCCCATATGGCATTGCGCGAGGCCGAAAGTGCCGCCTTTACTGAGAACTCTGTGCGCGGCACCTGCATCCGCACGCCGTGCCGGATACTGTACAACGCGAGCGTAATCAACAGCAGGAATCCCGGGAGTAGTCCGGCGATGAACAGCTGATCCACGCTGACCTTTCCGATTACGGCATACAGGATCAGCGGGAGGCTGGGCGGAAAGAGCAGTCCCAAGCTTCCTGAGGTCGTTACCAGGCCCAGGGAGAATCGCTCTCCATAGCGCTCAGAGAGCAGGATCGGATAGAGCAGCCCGCCCAGGGCAACAATGGTGACGCCGGAAGCGCCGGTGAACGCCGTGAATAACGCACAGGTCGCCAGCGCCACAATCCCAAATCCTCCCGGGATCCACCCGAAAAATGCGCGTGCGAGGTTCACAATCCTGGTCGGGGCATTGCTCTCCGCCAGCATGTATCCGGCGAATGTAAAGAGTGGAATTGCCACAAGCGTAGGGTTGCTGCTGATGCGGTAAAGTTCGACGATCACCGCGGAGGTATCGATGCCTGCGCCAGCAAAACTCATCATGGCAATTGCGCCGATGATGGCGAACAACGGTGCGCCGAGCAATGCAACGACAACAAGGCCTATCCCGATAAGGAGCGTCTCCATGTTCTATTTCGCTCCTTCCGGTTGCGGATGCACGATCCCGGCACCGTGTTCAACCGCCTTGACGGCAAAATGCAGCGCAAGC
>DAINBR010000247.1:0-5494 GCA_036732865.1 Bacteroidota bacterium
GGCCGAAAGTCCGATACCTCGGCCCTGAAGTTCCGGCAGAAGACCTGATCTGGCAGGACCCGGTCCCCGCTGTCGATCACCCCTTGATCAGTGCCAGAGACATCGCCGATCTCAAGGCCAGGGTTATGGCATCAGGACTCTCGGTGTCCGAACTTGTCTCCACCGCGTGAGCTTCAGCCTCCACTTTCCGTGGTTCGGATAATCGCGGGGGTGCAAACGGTGCGCGCATTCGCCTGGTCCCGCAGAAGGATTGGGCAGTCAACCAGCCGGCACAATTGGCCACGGTGCTTGGCGTACTCGGAAGGATTCAGAAGGATTTCAACGGCGCACAGACGGGCGGCAAGAAAGTCTCCATGGCTGACCTCATCGTGCTGGCCGGCTGCGCGGCGGTCGAAGCGGCAGCGAAGGCCGCCGGATATGCCGTCAATGTCCCCTTTACACCTGGTCGCACCGACACCTCGCAAGAGCAGACCGACGTGGAATCGTTCGCCGCGCTCGAGCCCCAGGCCGACGGCTTCCGCAATTACCAAATGACAAACTTCACCGTGTCGGCCGAGGCAATGCTGGTGGACAAGGCACAGCTCCTGACCCTGAGCGCGCCGGAGATGACCGTGCTCGTCGGCGGCCTGCGTGTGCTGGGTGCGAACGTGGGACAGTCGAAACATGGCGTGTTTACGAAACGGGTCGGTGCACTTTCCAACGACTTCTTCGTCAACCTGCTCGATATGAGCACCGTGTGGAAACCAACGTCCGATGCGGCGGATACGTTCGAAGGGCGCGACCGCAAGACCGGCACACCCAAGTGGACAGGCACTCGCGTGGATCTGGTGTTCGGCTCAAACTCGCAGTTGCGCGCACTTGCCGAGCTCTATGCACAGGACGATGCAAAAGAGAAGTTCGTGCGTGACTTCGTCGCGGCTTGGAACAAAGTGATGAACCTTGACCGCTTCGACCTCCAATGACCGTCGCAGAGACATCTTCCATGAATAGCATCCAGAAGTGCCACGTCATACCGATGTGGCACTTCTGTTTCGAACCCTTGTTTGATCCCACCACAGATTTCCGTCCCGGGCACTATATTGGTGTTGGCCAGAGGTACGGAGGGGATACGGGATGAGAAATTGGGAGGAAGAGAACTTGCGTTCGAGTATGAGAGGACTTTAACCTCGTAGTCTGTGATACTGCACGGTAAACAGAAAAAGACAAGCCCGGGCATTGTGCCCGGGCTCTGTAATTTAGACGTCTGATTCACGCTCACCCTATCGCAAAATCAACATCTTTTTCGTGGATACAAAATTCTCTGCTCGCAGTCGATAGAAATACACTCCGGTTGACAGTCGAGATGCGTCGAATTGGACTTCGTGGTGGCCCGCGTCCATCCCGTCATTCACCAGCACTGACACTTCGCGCCCCAGCATATCAAACACGCTGAGCGTCACGTACGCCGTTCGTGGTAACTCATACCTGATGGTCGTGCTCGGGTTGAAAGGATTCGGGAAGTTCTGGTCGAGGGCGAACATCTCCGGCGGTGTACATTGATCTGAAACGCCGGTACCCAAAGGCGTTTGGACCCCCCACCCGTAGAGCACTCCGGTTCTTCCGCTGGCGACATCCTCAACCTGCAGCTTCCACCACCCGTGCGCATTGAGTCCTGTGAAGGCACTGAGGGGATCGTGAGGCTTCACGAGCGGGCTGAACGGAGCATGCAGCCCGATGGTGTGGACCGTAGTGCCGGCCACGGAGTCGGCATCGTCAGAGAAGACGCACACGATGTCATTCTCGTCGTAGCCGCGGCGGATGAAGAGCGGAACTGCTGTGCCGCCGGGATGCACCAGTGTTATCCTGAGGTCAGAACTGATTTCATGGTTAACCAGGACGAATGCCCGCACTCCGGACAGGCCGCCCGCAGCCGGGACAAAGACAGAATCAAGAACGAGACCGCCGGAAGCGTCGGGGATTTCCCATTGTCGGCGGCTGACGACATAGGAGACACCATAGAATCCACCCGCATCATCCCGTATGAGAGGTGACACCGGTTCGTCGTCAGAGTACCAGTGAGCCGACGTCATGTACGCCCCGCCCCGGAAATGCATCTCCTGCCAGGGGACGCTTCCCGGGTTTCGCACGGCGTCGAAATTCTGGCCGTCGAAACTCCAGACTGTCGCGCCTGTGGGTCTGGGTGTGCTGTTCCATGTAACCCCTCTGAACATCGACTGCCGGATCTCCTCCTCTGTCCTGACCTTGTTCGTCCATACCCGTACCTCATCGATCTGTCCCGCAAACCAGAAGTCCGACCTGCTGCCGGTGGCGTTCCCGATCGCAATGCTGTCGGCGGAGGTCGTGATCGTCGACCCCGGGGCCGTGCTCTTCGCGCCAGCTGAATCCCCATTGATATACAGAATCACGGCCCCCGTCACGCTGTTGTACGTGGCCGCGATATGGGTCCACCGCGTATGGCGGAACCCGCCGGCCGGTGAAGCCACGGAGAGAGCGTTGGTGTTGATGTTGAAGAATACACGGTGTGACGGCTTGTGGATATAGAGCAAGTAGTCGATCGCGCTGCCGCTGGTCTTCCCTGCGATCGCCTGGAAATCCGCTCCGTGAGTTGTATCACGTTTCACCCACGCCTCCACTGTAATCGCCGTGGTGGCGTCCGTTGACCCGGATCGTGGAGCGATGCAGTACCCCGTCCCGTCCAGTGCCAGGTTGTTGTTGTAGTCGAGGTGATTCAGCGCCTTCTGGCTGAGGTCCAGATACGACATGTTCCGTTCCTTGCCGTCCTCGTATGTCTGGCCGGCTTCATCGAGCGCGTTTCCGTTCATCCGGTAGGCCGACACTAATCCAGCGTATGGCCCCGAGAGGGGACGCCAGACAGCGAGAGGCATGTGTTTGGTTTCGTTGATATCGCCTCCCGGGCGTGAGACATTCCAGATACGGAGCTCATCGATATATCCGGTGAAGTAGTTGCCGACGCTGCCGCCCCCGATGCCCGCGCCGATGTACAGCGAGTCGCTGTTAGTCGGAATCCCACCGTCAAAGGTCTGGCTGATCGTGTCAATGCTACCATTCACGTACAACCTGGCAAAGCCTGTGGCACTGTCGTAGGTGGCTGCTATATGGGTCCAGGTGTTTGCGGGGATCTTGGTACCCCCCGTGACGTAGTGAGTGCTGTCGAATCCGAACTGGAGCACCGCCGTCGGTGTCCTATGCCGCAAGTGGAGGGAGTAGCTGGTGCGGTAGTTCTTCTCCACAATGATCGCGTCCGATGGATACGCAGTCGGGTAGATCCAGGCCTCTATGGTGATCCCCGAGGTCGGTGCGAGAGAGGGAGAGTGTTTGACAGCGATATAGCCGCTGCCGGAGAATGCACCTGCCTGGTTGAAGTGGTACTGGGCGGAGATGTCAACCGGCGAGAGAAGCAGAAGAAGCACGGAGAACATACAGATCACGTATTTCATGGTTCATTCCTTTCGTCCTGGAGGTCGATGAGGAGCGGCCGGAGCAGAACCGCCGACCCGAGCAGACTACAGCCGAGCCAACGCTACACTCGAAAGCTAAATTCCACTCAAGAGAAGGACAATACCGCAAACACGGGATATTTCGAGAGATTGACCCGAATCGAGGGGATTTGTCTGGACCCGGCTCATTCGGGTATAGGGAAGTGTGATGATCACGTCCAGCCTTCTCTAGGCTTCGAAGCGGACTCTACAGCGAGACTGGTGAGTACTGGCATTCAAAATGGCGGGGTCGATGCGCCTACATGGATCGGGGCGTGATGGCGGGGTAATCTGAAATTGGGTGAGGATGACTGGACTTACAACTTTCGAGCGCCTTGTCGAGGTGGCGATAACCTGAGTTTCCTGCAGGAATCGCAGCCCAACCCAGTCACTCGCACAGGGGATCTCGTGATTCACGATGGCATTTTGCCCCCGACGGGATTTTGCAGGGGCAGCGGTCGCTGGTTACTCCCGCGATGGCCAATGAGGGACGGAAAACAGACGCTGGAGTCGCTTCCGAACCTACGGGTCCGGTTGCTCCTCAATCAGCGACTCTCCAGTCCCGAAATCATACAACGTCAGGCGGCGCACGCGGAAGTGGGTCGACCAGTAATCCCACAACGTCTGGAAGTTCGCACGCCGGGCGTTATCCTTTTCGCTCTGTGCGATGAAGAGGATAGGTATATCAATCTTGCCTATAACATACCGTTCCTTTGCCACATCAAACCGGCGCTGGGCGATGGTGTCGGACTTCGCAGCAACTGCTACCTGCCGCCGGAGCAGATTGAGCCTTGCCGCCTGATACAAGACCTCTTGTTCAAAATCATGACGTTGTTGCGCGACCGAAGCCTCTGTCCGTCTCTGATCGGCCACTGCTGCATCGACAGCCGCGCTCCCGGCTCCCCAGCGGAACACCGGGATTGTGAAACCAACGCTGAATTGCTGCTGATCGAGCAGGTTCTTGTACGCATCGGGAAGGGCCGGGGCGCGTTGATTGTAGCCGATGCTTGCGGTCACCGTGGCATTGAACGAGTTGTCCGACTTCGCCTGCGTGACGCTGCGTTCGGCAGACAGCAACTGCAGATCGAAGTCGAGTATATCACTCCGATACTTCAGGGCCTGAGCCAGAGCAACCGCCGGGTCAATCTGAACAGCCGGGATCTCTGTGGGAGGCACGAGTTCGATGAACGCCTCGGAATCGAGGCCAATGGCAGCCTTGAGACTCTGCGTCGCCCGATTGAGGCCCACGTTGGCATTCTCGAGCTGTGTTTTGGCGTTCAAAGAAGCAAGCTCACTCTGCAATAGATCGTTCTCGGCGATTTTTCCTACGTTGAACCTCCCCTGGGAAATCTTGTAGAGACTGTCGTTGATTGCAAGATTCGATGCGGCATTGCTCGAGGCCATTGAGGCCAGAAAAAGGTCGAAGAATTCGTTGGTAATATCGATAGCGCAATCCTCCATCGCCTCGGCCAATTCCCGGGAAGCCATCTTGTAGTGGATCTGCTCAGCCTCCTGATCCCACCGCATGGTGTTGATCTGAAAGAGGGGCTGGCTCAACGTCAGCGTCAGGGGCTTTGAGCGATAGTATTGCGATCGGGATTCCATGAGATCGATCCGGTTCAGCCCGGACAATAGCGATACCCGCCCGCCGGTGAACGGAATCTTCTGGGTGAGTCCGAGGCTCAAGGATGAACTCGCCTCGCTTTGTGGAGTGAAGGCCGTGCTCCCATCTGGAAGCACGATCGGATTGATGGAGTGATAGTAGCCAGGGACGTCACCCTGCAAAGACAGCTGCGGGTAATGCGTTGCTGCGAATGATCGGTATGCAGATACTCTGCTGTCGAACGCGCTTCGTGCCATGACACCCAGCGGACCATTCGCCTGAGCGAGCCGAATGCAGTCCTGCAGTGTCAGAGAGACTGGTCCCCTTTGCGCGGACACCGTAGTGACATCCACGAGAACGAGGAAGGCTAACATCAACATGATGTAGCCGTTCA
>DAINBR010000248.1:0-3964 GCA_036732865.1 Bacteroidota bacterium
AATACGGTTCCCCCACAGACCTATGAAGCGATACTGGATCATTCCAGCCCCCGCTTGTCACTTGAGTCCGATCTCCAGGAAGCGGTTTCGGTGCTCCAAGCGCTCGCAGATGCGGGAATCCGCATGGATGAAGTGCTGGACCGTCTCGAGGCCGAAGGAGTCGCATCATTCGAGAAGTCATTTGACGGGTTGCACAGAAGCCTCGAGGGAAAAATTCACGCTCTCCTGAACACGAAATGAGCGGCAAGTGGCATCCAGGGCCCATACCTCCCCGGCAAAACGGTCCCACGTACTCGGCATCGATATCGGTGGGAGCGGCATCAAAGGCGCGATTGTCAACACCGACACCGGTGCGTTTGTGGGGGAACGGTACCGCATAGCCACGCCGGATCCGGCGACACCGCAGGCGATGGCGCGGATCGTCGCCCGCCTTGTCAGACACTTTGCCTGGCAGGGGCCGGTGGGATGTGGCATGCCTGGTCCCATCAAGGATGGTCGTGTGCTGGCGCTCGCGAATCTCGACAAATCGTGGATCGGGATCCGCGCGCATGAGATCTACAGCACTGCCTGCGGCTGCAGGGTCACGGTCATTAATGATGCCGATGCCGCCGGGATGGCAGAGATGCGATTCGGCGCCGGCAGGTCCCTCGGGGGGGTAGTGGTGGTCACCACACTCGGCACGGGCGTCGGTTCGGCGGTATTCGTAAACGGCGCGCTTGTACCCAACACGGAATTCGGGCAGATGCAGGTGGATGGCAAGCGTGCGGAAGAGCGGGCGGCCGCACGGGTACGGAAAGAACGCGACCTTTCCTGGAAACGGTGGGCCAAGTACCTGGACGACTATCTCCATGCAGTAGAGGATGTCCTCTGGCCCGACGCCATCGTGATC
Source organism: Bacteroidota bacterium (assembly GCA_036732865.1). GTDB lineage: Bacteria > Bacteroidota > Ignavibacteria > UBA10030 > UBA6906 > Fen-1255. The sequence goes on from DAINBR010000248.1 coordinate 890, forward strand.
GGCGGCGGGATCAGCAAGAAGGCGGGCAGGTTTTTTCCGCTGCTCACTGTCCGCACGCCGCTGTTTGCCGCAGCATTGCGTAACGAAGCGGGAATCGTGGGGGCCGCCCTGGCTGCCAGGTTCCATGCGAAACGATTGTACCTGAAGGGGGCTAAGCGCAGACGTGCGCACCACTGAGATGTGGTTGCGCTTACATAAGGAGCCGTGAGATTCATGAAAATCTCTCTCCGATTGTCGTTGCTACTTCTCCTCGCGCAGCCGCTCCCCGCGCAGCTGCTCCCCGCGCAAATGCCGGAAGTGTACGACGAATGGCGCTGGGTGCGCTTTGATCTGTATTCCGGCTTATCGTCACCGTTCATCCTGGACCTTGTCGAGCTCCCCATCGGAGTGCCGTGGCTTCACCTGCGGAGCGGCCTGGCGTGGTACGATGGATTTCAGTGGGAGGATGTCCCCCTGGATTCTCTGGTGTCCGCGGAAATCAGCCGTGGCAGGATAAGTGTGGACTCGACAGGCGTTCTCCTGGTGATCCCCCCGCGCCTCTATCGTGTGAATGCCCAGGGTGAGACATGGCTTACTCCCACGGTCAATGGTACACCCATTGCCATCAATCGGGCGTTCTATCTCCAGAACCAGGGAATCATGCTGCAGGGTGACACGGCACTCTTTCTCTACACGAGGGACACGACGGTACTCGTGCCATCGCCGTACCAACACCCGCTGGTACGCACTATTGATCACCCTTTTGGTCTCTGGCAGACGACCAACGGTGCCCTCTGGCTCACTGCCCCGCAGGGGTTGTTCCGCTGGGTGAACCGCACGTGGCGTCTCTGGTACGTGCCACCTGAGGGTGAGTATATGTCGTTGGAGTCCATTGTGGAAAACTCGCACGGCGTTGGTGCGCTTTCTGCACAGCTCAACATCAGGCAGATCAGCGTGGACTGGGCAGGCGGCACGATAACGCGGGCGGAAATCACCGACCCTTCGACCGCAATAGCGACTGCAGATATCTCTCCAGACGGAAGAATCATTGCCCAACGGAATTCGGGTCTTCTTTCGATATTCACCGGCGGAAGGTGGCAACCGGTGAATCCACCCCCCCAGCAGATGTTGAATGCAAGAGTCTTCAGGTTCCGTGCGAACGGCGATCTCTGGGTCGGGAAAGAGGGTTCACTCTTCCTCTGTTCCATGTCCTCGCGTCGTTGGACAGTTCTGGAGAGCGGTCTTCTCCCGGAAACGAAGTCGGTCAATGAACTCCTCTTCGCCTCCGACAGCACGTTGTGGGTCGGGACCTCGGCGGGCATCATGACATATAAAGACGGGAGGCTGACGGCGCAGATAGACAGGGTTTCAGGCGTGCCGCTCCATGTCGTTACGGGATTGGGGCGGGATCCGGAAGGAAATATCTGGGCGAGCAGCGGGGCGTCGTTCGATGGAGCCTATCGTTGGGACGGGAAGAGCTGGAAGCACTTTGGAGGCCCGGAAGGATTATGCGACTCCCGGATTCATACGATCCTGCCGGATCGCGCGGGCCGCCTCTGGTTTCTCACCATCAGCGCCCATCCACCGGGATTGTATCCCGCAACCGAACACGGCATCTACCTGCTCGACAAGGGGAAATTCTCACACATCGGCGTACAGGACGGGCTCCTGAACAACAGGGTGTACGCGTTCGCCCAGGATTCGGCCGGCGCCTACTGGTTCGGAACCCTGGACGGGGTGAGCAGATTGAAGGACAACACCTGGAAGCACTGGTCTACAACAGAGGGGATGATTTCCAACAGGGTGTTTACTCTCGCGGCAGACCGGTCCGGACGTGTGTGGTTCGGTCATCAACGCCAGGGTCTCGGATATTTCGATGAGAACGAGCACCCGCGGTACGTGGATCAAACCGAGGGGATGACAAGTCGGGCGATTTGGGGTATTGTGCCTGCTCCCGATGGGAAGCTGTGGATAGCCACCCGCGATGGGCTCTTTGTCAACAACGACGGCCTCTGGGCGACGATCGGGCCGGCGCAGGGGCTTCCCAATCCCCTTCTCTGGCCGCTGCTCGTCACACACGATCGCGTCTATATTGGTACATCGGGATCAGGCGTCGCAGTGCTGCAGTACTCTCTGCTGGAGACTCCGCCTCCGCGTGTTCATTACGAGGACCCCGTGCAGCAGGGCTCGTCAAATGTCATCTCCTGGCGGGTGGAACCACCATGGGAATTGATACCGTCGAATGAGGTAAAGGTCCGCTACCGTGTCGATGATCAGCCCTGGTCAGACTGGTCCGAAGAGCGGTCTGTGACGTTGTCGAGCCTCAGCGTAGGTGCGCACACGTTCGCCGTTCAGGCGAAAGGGATCATCGGGCAGGTCGCACACCAACCGCAGCCCATAACCTTTACCGTCCAGCCTCCGCTGTTTCTCCGGCCGGTATTCTACGGCCCCGTGGGAGCGCTCCTTGCTGCCATTGCAGCTCTTGTGGTTGTCTTTGTCAGGCGCAAGCGGCAATATGACCGGACATTGCGGGAACAGGATGCCCGGTTCCGAGCCGTGGTGGAACATCAAACGGAATTGATCGTCCGTTTGCTCCCCGATGGGCGGCTCTCCTTCGTGAATGAAGCATTCTGCCGGCTGCTCCAGAAGACGCGGGATGAGCTTGTGGGACAGACCATCATGACCGTGATGACCGGAGACGGGAACGCCGAGCCCTTTGATCGACTCCTCCACGAATCGCCATCAGGCAGTCCGGTGGAAATGGACAGGCGGTTTCGCACACCATCAGGCGAGGACCGGTGGTTGCGGTGGACGTCAAGTGCCATTCGTGGTGATCTCGCAGAGGTAGCGGAGATTCAGATGATCGGGCGCGACATCACTGAGCGCAGGGCCGCAGAAGAGAAGCTGGTGCGCAGTGAAGAGCGCTACCGGGTTGTCGCCGAACAAACCGGACAGCTGCTGTACGACTATGATATTCCCTTCGGGACCATCACGTGGGCAGGTGCAATAGAGCAGGTGACAGGATTCAGTGCCGCGGAATTCGGCGGTGTGACGATTCGTGGATGGGAGGAGATGGTGCATGAGGAGGATCGGGCG
>DAINBR010000248.1:3974-5485 GCA_036732865.1 Bacteroidota bacterium
GGGCGCTCGTGGTGCGCGAGCTGGAGCTCAGCGTGGCATCCGGTTGTCCGTACCGGATCACCTACCGGTTCAGGCACAAGAGCGGCCTGTATATCGACGTCTACGACAGCGGTATTTTCCTGCTCGACAAGAACGGGAAATCTGTTCGGATGCTGGGAACAATGACAGACATCACCGAACGCCGGCGGGCGGAAGCCCAGATCGCCGCATCGCTGAAGGAGAAGGAGGTCCTGCTGAAGGAGATCCACCACCGGGTGAAGAACAACCTGCAGGTGATTTCAAGCTTGCTGAACCTTCAGGCGGCCAACGTCGTGGACGGAAAGACTCTCGAACAACTGCGCGAGAGCCAGAACCGGATCCGCTCGATGGCACTCATCCACGAACGCCTCTACCAGTCGGGCAATCTCGCCCGCATCGATTTTGGTGAATATGTTCGGAGTCTGGTGGGATTCCTTGCCCGTACCTATAGCATGTCCACCGTGCGGATTGTCGTCAACGTGCAAAGCATTGATCTGCCCGTGAACACGGCAATTCCCTGCGGTTTGATTATCAACGAACTTGTCTCCAATGCACTCAAATATGCCTTCCCGGGTGGCCGGGAAGGAGAGGTGAACATCGATCTGGTGGTGAAGCCCGATGGGAGCGGCGTGCTGAGTGTGCGGGATGATGGCATCGGTCTTCCTGCCGAACTCGTTCCCCAGAAGACGACAACATTGGGTCTTCAACTGGTGAATACGCTCACGAAACAGCTCAACGGCTCAATCGAGCTGATGCGCGGCAACGGCACGACATTCTCCATCACGTTTCCGCTGGAGGTGTGATGCAGGTGACCCCCGTGCTCGCCATGCTCTCCGAGCCCGCCCCGCTGACCACACTGGTCATCGCTGTACTCCTTATCCTTCTGACGGGGGCCGTCCTTGCCCTGGTGGTTTCGATGCGGCAGCGACGGCGCCAGCTTTCTGCAACTCAGATCAACGAAGCATCCTCTCAAATTCTGTTGAACACCCTTGGAGATCCTGCATACCTGATTGATCCGAACGGGACGATCCTGGATATGAATGACACGGCCCGCCGGATCGGAAATCTCCCCCCGGGGTCATCAATGTTTGCCCCGCTTCCGGCGAACCTTGCGGCGTCGCGCAAAGCGGCCGTGCAGCAGGTGCTGCAAACCGGCCAGCCCATGCTTCTGGAGGATGTCTATGCCGGCGAGTACTCCAAGGTGCGGATGGTTCCCATCCATGACGTCACGGGTACTGTCACGCGTGTCGCCGTGACGTCACGTGATGTGACCGAACAGCGAAAGCTCGAGGCAACGCTCACCAGCACGATCCAGTTTCTCCAGCAGATACTTGAGAGCTCCCGCACCATTGCGATTATCAGCGCCGATCCGGCGGGGCTCGTTGGTTTCTGGAATGCGGGTGCTGAAACGCTCTTCGGCTACACTTCCGAGGAAGTAGTCGGCAAGCGTTCCATGACGTCGCTGCTTGCCGCGGATAATGCCAAAGACTTTG
>DAINBR010000249.1:0-5457 GCA_036732865.1 Bacteroidota bacterium
CGGAAGGCCCTTGCAGGCCGGACGACACCACAGCGCCGACGTGGATCGCCAGCGGATCCGGAGCGGCGGTGTTCGGATAGCCGGTGGGATAGCCGGGGAACTCCTGATCCAGGTAGCGACCAAGCCACCCTGTCGTCCACACCTGATTCGAATTCGATCCCGAAAACCAGATGTCCGTCGCACGGAAGTGTGAGAAGTTCGGACTGGGATAGCCGACGCTCTGCACAACGATGACCTTTCCCGCCTGGTAGAGCGCCTGGAGGCCGGTCATGGCCGGGTGCAAGCCGGTCTCCGTAGTGAGCAGCAGCACTCTGGATTCTTCAATCATGATGTTCGAACGTGCGGCCGCAATGGCGGTGTACTGATCTCGCGGTATCACCATGTTCAACCCGTCATTGCCGCCATTCAGCTGAATGAGCACAAGCACCCGATCAGTCGCGGTCGCCCACTTCGCAAGCGCGTCCAGCAACGGCGATCGCCCAAACGCGTGCACAGAGAGCCCGCCCAGGAATACCGGGAGCACACCGACTGGGATTGTGCGCCGAAAAAATCCTCGACGATTCATAGAATCCGTCCTCATTGGAGTTGATACTCCGGCATAGACATCATGAATCCATACAGGGTCTGAAGTTTGCTTTTCACCGGTGCCGACTTCGTACTGTTCGTCGGGTCGGCCAGATACTGGGCCCATTCCACGGTCCACTCATAGTCCGGCAGTCCCGGAAGGAGCGTCTGCTTCAGAAACGCCTTTTGGTTCGCTGTTATCGGCATAGCAAAGAAGAGCTGCGCCGCCTCGTCGATTAACGCGTTCGGATCCGAGGGATTTGTCAACGCCTGTGTGAAGAGCAATACGTCGACGACCAGCTTGAATCCCCCCGAGGAGTACCCCGTCTTCGCCATCGTCGTCGTAAATGCCGTGCGTCTTGGCAAGGTATCGGAGTTGATCCAGAGCTCATAGAACTGCGGTGTCTGATAGTAGGCGGGCCATCCGGCGACGCTCGGCGGGTTGCCCAGATCCTGTTGCAGAACGGACGCCTGGCCGAACAGGTATGCCAGGATCTTGTAGCGGAGAACTGTGTCCGCGGGGAGGGCAATGCCAAGCCCCCGGATTACACCGGCAATCAGGTCTACCGGACTCTTGATAACGCACCCCATGTTCACCGGGTCAAAGAAGTGCGCACTCTTCAGGAGGGTAGCGAGGACGGCAGAGATGGCATAGTTGTCAGATCGCAATTGCACAGCCATCGGCCCGATGATGTTCGCTTCCGTCCAGTCATCGATGACATAATAGACAAAATTCCGATAGAGCTTCCGACAGAGGTACCGTGCCGTCTCCGGCTGATCAAATATCATGTCAAGCAGGGCGTTCAGCTCCACCAGCCCGTCGGTCCCACCAGCAATCACCCGGTCACCGTACCGCGCCGAAAACTGCTTACTGGTCGTATCGTGCCGGCTCGTTGTGAACTTCCACGGGGACGAGCCCGGCGTCGTCAGTACCGCCGAGTTCTCCTGCCATCCCGTCAACACCTTCGCGGCGCCTTTCACGTCGACTTCTGTGTAATTGGTGTAGTCGCCCGGGGCGACTTCCAAACCTTTCCCGATCGTAAAGAGTTCCTGCAGCTCTCGCCCGTAATTTTCGTTAGGGCTCGTTTTGGTGTTCGTGTTCCCGTTGAGATACCGGAGCATGGCCCCATCGACCGATATCTGCCGGGTCAGGTCTTTCCAGTTTCCGAAAGCGTTCGCACGGAGGAGCGCAAGATACCGGTATGAAAACCGGGGATCATTTACGACATCGGTTTCCGTGACAAAGTGGTTGTGCCAGAAGAGCACCATCTTCACACGGAGTGACAGCTGTTGCTGCACGATGAGCCCCATCCACCACGCTTTGAAGGAGCTTGTCCGCACGCTCGTCGGATTGAATGTCCCCGCCGGATCCTGGTAGACGGCATACACCCATGGCTCACCCACGGAGACCGCAGTGTCCCTGCTGTCGACGTTGAGTGGCAATGAGGTTTCTTCCGCCTGCGGCGCCAGCAGCGTGTCGACAGCTTGGGATGCGCTCATGGTCCTGCAAAGGGCGACATCCGCAAGCGACGGTCCGAAGGTCGTCCGGCGCAGCAAGTGAACGATCTGGGCGGCTTCCCAGGGACCCGCATAGGGTTCCAGTCCGGCATTCGTCCTGTTGAACTTCGGCAGAGTCCTGTTGGCGAATGGACTGATGCCGGTTACCGGATCATCCTGGTGTGCAACCCACTCCCCATCGTCAGCAAGAAAGGTGCGTCGGTTCATATTCCCTTCCCTTGCAAAGAAAATCTTCGTATATTGGAGCCGTTTCCCCAGCCTCACCATAATCTCTCAAACAGGAGGGTAGCCACATGAAAGCACTTTGGCTGATGGCGATCGCGTGCATCGCTGTTGCGGTGCTCTGCGTCGGATGCGGAAAATCCGACGATATGAAGAAACTCGAAGCAGACTTGAACACGGAGGTCATGCAGAAGCACGATGACATGATGAAGGCGATGTCCGGCCTTGACGAAGCCACCGCCCAGATTGCGGCCATGGTCGCCAAGCATGATTCGCTGGCGAAGTTACTCCCCAAGAAGTTTGCAGGCCACGACGCAACGGACCTCCTTGCCGCAAAGGAGAAGATCGCAGCCGCAAAGGAAGCGATGAACACCTGGATGAAGGGGTTCAAACCGTACGATCCCAATGCTGAGCATGAAGTGGTCATGGCGTCACTCAAGAAGACCCAGGAGGAACTGGTTGGTGTGGAACAACAGGTCCAGGGGGCCCTCACAGCAGCAAAGGAGAGCATGGCAAGCCACTCCACATTTGTTAATGCACTGACTGCAAAGCTCCCAAAGAAAATGAAGTAACTGAGTCCTGAACTTGCAGGGAGGGGATCATGGGTGCCCATGGTCCCCTTTCATTTTCCATGGGACGCTTCCGGCTGACAATTGAATATGAAGGAACCCGCTACCGCGGGTGGCAGGTGCAGAAGAACGCCCGTTCTGTACAGGGGGAACTTCAGCGCGCCATCCAGGAAGTCGGGCAGACCGCGGAGTTTGAGTTCCACGGTGCGGGTCGAACCGACGCCGGCGTTCATGCGCTGGGGCAGGTCGCCCATCTCGATCTGCGCACCATGCTCGCTCCCGATATTCTCCGCTTGAAACTCAATGATATCCTGCCGGCAGATATCAACATCCTGAATGTAGCGAAAGCCGCTCCGAATTTCCATGCGCGACACCATGCCGTTTCCCGGAGTTACCTGTACCAGATCTCCCGGCGCCGGACAGCCCTGGGCAAACGTTTCGTCTGGTGGATCAAGGACCCTCTCGATGCACAGAGTATGGCAGAGGCCATGGAGTTATTCCGTGGCATGAAGGATTTCCGTTCTTTTGCCGAAGAGGACCCCGAGCGGCCCTCAACCAAAGTGCTTATCGAAGAACTTCGCCTCGAGGGCATCGGCGATCTCATTCTGTTCCGCATCCGCGGTTCACATTTCATCTGGAAGATGGTGCGCCGTCTTGTGGGGGTGCTCGCGGGCGTCGGCCGCGGAACACTGTCGCAGATCGACGTGAAGGGGTTCCTGGGCGGACATTCAGACACCCCGGCACGGTTGACCGCTCCTCCGTCCGGGCTCTTCCTGGAGCGCGTCTACTATCCCGGAGAACCGATTCTCACATCACTGCAACCGGTTATGCTGGTGGATCATGGCTGACAACAAGATTATCTTCTCGATGGTCGGGGTGGGGAAAGTCTATCCTCCCAACCGGCAGGTTCTCAAGGATATCTACCTTTCGTTTTTCTACGGCGCAAAGATCGGCGTGCTCGGACTGAACGGCGCCGGCAAGAGTTCCCTCCTGAAAATCATTTCGGGTGCCGATAAGGACTATCTCGGTGACATCACCGTCCAGAAGGGCATCACGTTCGGCTATCTTCCCCAGGAACCGGAACTGGATACCGCGAAGTCCGTCAGCGATATTGTGGAAGAAGGCGTCGCCGCGACTGCAATGATCCTCCGGCAGTACGAGGAGGTGAGCAGTCAGCTTTCCCAGCCGGACGCGGATTTTGACACGCTTCTGGAAAAGCAGGCCGCGCTGCAGGAAAAAATCGACCACCTCAACGCCTGGGATCTTGAAAGCAAACTTGAACAGGCCATGGACGCCCTTCGGTGTCCTCCGGCCGACACGCTGGTCAAAGTACTCTCAGGCGGCGAACGACGGCGCGTGGCTCTCTGCCGGCTGTTGCTCCAGAAGCCCGATGTCCTGCTCCTGGATGAACCGACGAATCACCTCGATGCGGAATCCGTGGCGTGGTTGGAACGGTACCTCGCTGAATACGAGGGAACCGTGCTTGCCGTGACGCACGACCGGTACTTCCTCGACAACGTTGCGGGGTGGATCCTCGAACTGGACAGGGGCGAAGGAATACCGTTCCAGGGCAACTATTCGTCATGGCTCGAGCAAAAAAGGGCGCGCCTGGCGATAGAAGAGAAGCAGGAGTCGAAGCGCCAGAAAACTCTTGAGCGTGAACTCGAATGGATCCGCATGAACCCACGCGGGCGGCATGCGAAGAGCAAAGCGCGCATCACGGCGTACGAAAACCTGCTGGCAGAAGAGACAGAAAAGCGGAACGAAGAGATGGAGATTTTTATCCCTCCGGGCCCACGCCTCGGCAACGTCGTCATCGAAGCCCGGAACGTCACCAAAGCCTTCGGCGACAATGTGCTCTTCGAAGACCTGACATTCCAATTGCCTCCCGGGGGGATCATCGGCGTTATCGGCCCGAACGGCGCGGGAAAAACCACGCTGTTCCGCATGATTATCGGCCAGGAAGAACCGGATAGCGGCACATTCAAGACCGGCGACACGGTGAAGATCGGATACATCGACCAGAATCGACCCCTCGATCCGAACAAGAGCATCTGGCAGGAGATCTCGGGGGGCGAAGACATTCTACAGCTCGGTCACAGGGAAGTTAACTCCCGTGCCTACGTGGCACGGTTCAACTTCAGCGGTACCGATCAGCAGAAGAAGACCGTCGCGCTCTCGGGGGGTGAACGGAACCGGGTTCACCTCGCCAAAATGCTCAAGGAGGGCGGCAACGTCCTGCTGCTCGACGAACCGACCAATGATCTCGACGTCCACACACTCCGTGCTCTGGAAGACGCTCTCCTGAACTTCGCCGGATGCGCCGTGGTAATTTCTCACGATCGGTGGTTCCTCGACCGGATCGCCACGAATATCCTCGCATTCGAAGGGGAGAGTAAAGTCGTGTGGTATGATGGGAATTACAGCGAATACGAGGCCGACCGCCACAAACGCCTGGGCATCGACGCCGACCGGCCGCACAGGATCAAATACAAGAAACTCTCCAGATAAACCCGCCGAACTTACCGCACCAGGAGGCACGAGCGCGTCGAGGCAAACCCTCGTGCCTGCAGACTATAATAGT
>DAINBR010000250.1:0-5438 GCA_036732865.1 Bacteroidota bacterium
TCCTACTTCACGAGGATCATTTTTTTTGTTTCAACCAATTGGCCACCGGTTCCGGATACTGCCAGCCTGTAGAAATAGACGCCACTCGAGAGCCCGCGGGCATCGAAAACCACTGAATGCGTTCCTGCCGCCATCTGTTCGTTCACAAGCACCCCCACCTCGCGACCCAGCAGATCGTACACCGCGAGTTTCACCCATCCGGATCCCGCCCCTCGGGTCCCCGGACCGGATTTGCCGTCCCCGACTCTAAAACCTATCTGAGTGATCGGATTGAATGGATTCGGATGGTTTTGCTCCAGACCGAACTCGACGGGACGATCGGTCCTAGCGTCGACCGTAAGGATCGGATTCAGAATGTGAAGCGTGTCCCGCGTGAGTGAAATAGTGTACACGGCGCTCCCGTACGGCGGCAGGGTCACCTGGAATGCCGATAGTTGCGATAGGGTGAGTTCGCGGGTCGCAGGGGCGAGGAGCTCGTTGGCATACACCGTGTCCCGGTTCTTGAGATCCTCCTGAAAAAGCAGAGCGCCGGTCTCGTTCACGTCGAGGAAAGTGGTTTGTTCGGCATCGGACACATTCACCACAGTCAATCCGTTTTGGTTGAGGTAGGGGCGAGAGAACGCATACACGAGCGGGTTGCTCGAAGCGACGCGCGCGAAGTCCGGATCGTCAAGTGCATTCACCGCACCGTCGCCGTTGGTGTCCGTCTTATGCGCGGTAAATGCCGGGAATGCGCCGCGCAATGTTGCAAGGCGTTGATAATGAGGGGCCAGCAAAGGGCGTCCGGCGAAGTTCCAATCAATGGTGCTGCGGGCACGGGCGTCTTTCGAACCCTGGATGCCGTAACCGAATCCAACCTCCTGACCGTTCCACAACATGGGGAAACCGGGAGCGGTGAAGATCACCGAGGCTATCGGCATGGTCTTCCGGAACGTCGTCTGGGCGTTGAGAGTAGAATTGGCTCCGTAGAAATAGACGATGCGGTCTTCGTCCTGGGACTCCATGAACCGCATGTAGAGCGAGTGCGGCCCTGGAGAGAACCCTCCGTTAAAGATCTCGTTGTGCAAGGCGTCGATTGCGGTCCCGTTGAACGAGAAGCCGCGTATGCGGTTGAAATAGAGTTTGAAGTCGTAGGCTGCGTCCACACCCCCCCGGATCCCGAGATTTTCATAGTCGGCATAGATGGTCTCTGTCCCCGACCCGGTGCCGTCATCTTCCGCGAGAAGCAGGATGTCAGGCTTCACATGCTTGAGAGCGGTGCGCACCGGGAATCCCATCGCGGCTTCTCCATAGCGCCGGTGCGGCCCCCAGTAGACGTCAAACCTGAACCCGTCAATACCGAATTCAAGTAACCAGTACTTGAACATCCGGATCATCTCCATGCGGAGGTCGATGTCGTTCCAGTTTAGATCCAGCAACTGGTCGGAAAACCCGGAGTAGTACGCAAACCCGAACGGGTCGAGCGATTGCCCAAGACCGTTGTCATTATGAGGAATCAGTGCGTGCTCATACCAACTCCAGTAGCGGGAATCCTCGCCATACTCTCGCGCATCCACAGCCCAGGGATGCGATCGGCTCGAATGGTTGGGAGTGATGTCCAGGATCACCTTGATGCCGAATGTGTGGGCCCGCTGAACAAAATCCTTCATGTCCTGGTTCGTGCCGTATTCCGGAGCAACGTTGTAGAAGTCGGTGATGTTGTACCCCGGACCCGAGCCCTGATTGATCGGTGAGGCATTGCGCATGACGGGCATAAGCCAGATGACGTTGAAACCCAGATCGCGAATCTCGGTGACCCGTTGTCTTGCTCCGGCGAGATTCCCTTCTGGAGAAGCAGCCTTAGGGAAGAGGAAATAGACGCGTGCCTGCTGAACCCAGCCGGGGTTGTCGGCATAACCGGGATTGGTAATTGAACCGTTCCGGTTCAGGACAAAGTACGAGCGCGTCGTGTCTGCGTTGCCCTCGTCATCGACGGCAATAAGGCGGAAGAAATACTCGCCGGGACGCACGGGAAGGGCAACAGTTGCGGAGACACCTCCGGCCCCGTTGAGCCCCAGAGGATACTCAGGGTCATCCTGCCAGATGAAGGTGGTCGGAGGGGCACCATCGGGATCCGTACTCCCTGCCGCACTGAGCACTACCGAGCCACCGTTAGGTGCTGCCAGCACACGCGCCATGGGGGCGTGTGACACGATGCGGGTGATTGACACCGCGGAAGAAATCGCGCGACCTCCGGCGGAATCGGCAACGAGGACAAACGTGTTCAGACCGCCGCCCAGCGTGTCACCGGCGCTCCATCGCCCGCCATACACGCTCACAAGAGTAGTATCGAGACCATTCCGGACGAGACGGGCGACATGCACTGTACTGTCCTGCACAACCCCACGCAGTGTTTTGAAAGAAGCATACGTGGAATAGCTCCCTCGTGTGGTAATCTGCGCAAAACCGGCCTGTATGGAAAAACGAACGGTATCGGCATTTGTGCCGGCCTGTAGAATTACCTCGTGGTCACCATAGCCGAGCGGAACCGCCGGCGTGAACAGATATTGCGTTGTCATCCGGTTATACCCGCCGGTGCCGGAGACAATTGCGCCGTCAATCAGCACGTAAATCGAGTTTGTATCAACCGCCGTTCCCACCCTGGGATAGAGATAGGCGCTGATCTGCGGGGTCGCGGTAGTAACGATGCCGGACCGCTGGTTCGGTAGAAAATGGTAGATCGTCGGATCCTTGACGTACACAAGCGAATTGTTGTTGTCCAGCAGGTTCAAATGATGATTCAAAGGATCATTCGGCCAGTCCGAGACGCCATTGTACCAGAACTTGTACTGCCAGGCTCCCGCGACCCCTTTGACAGGATCCGAATTCGGATTGATGCCGATTGGCAATCGAACAGTCCGCGTCCAGAGCCCGCCGCCCTGACTGTTCATCGGCCATGCGGTATTGCTCCAGCCGTTGAACTCACCTGCCAATGTGACGCCTGCCGCCCCTGCGTTGGTATAACGGAATGTCACATCAACACTGTCCTGGGCACGGACTGCAACGGTGGCATACACTGCAAGTGAGAGGGTAAGGATATGGGTGTAGATCTTCATGCAAGCGTTCTTTCGGTACTACCTCTTCACTTTCAGCAATACCATTCCCGACATACCCGGGATCACGGCAGTGTAGTGTCCGTCGTGTCCGGGCACAACCGGCTTCCTGGCCGGCTGCACCATCTGCCACGGTCCTGTCCCGGCCAGCGCAGCGAGTGGCAAAGCCACCCGTGCAGGAGATGTGCCGGCATTCAACGCCACAACTGCGCACGATGTATCCTCCTTGCGGCCAAAGACGTAGACCATCCGCGCATCATCGGTGAGCACCGTTTCGAACGTCCCGCGGCGCAGGACGGGGTGTGCCCTGCGCATGGCGATCATTGCCTTGTACCATTCGTGCAGATCGGACTTCTGCTTGCTTCTCTGCCAGACCATCGTTGCGCGGCACTCGGGATCCTTCCCGCCTTCCATCCCGATTTCGTCGCCGTAGTAAACCGTCGGAGCTCCAGGATAGGTCATTTGGAACAACACGGCCAGTTTCTCCCGCTCGACATTCCCAGAACAGAGCGTAATCAGCCGCTCGGTGTCATGACTTCCCAGCAGATTCTGCAGAGCAAAGTTCACATCATCCGCATATTCCCTCCGTTGGCGGGCAAGTGCCGTATCCAACGCCGTCGGGCCTGTGGTCCCGTGCGCGAAGAATTTGAGACAGGCCTCACGGAACCGATAGTTCATGACCGCGTCAAACTGGTCCCCCTGGAGCCAGGCGGCGGCGTCATCCCAAATCTCGCCGACAATATAGCACTCCGGGTTGATGGATTTTACGAGCTTCCGCCATTCGATCCAGAACTCGTGTGGGATCTCATTCGGGACATCCAGACGCCATCCGTCAACTCCCATGGCTGTCCACTTGCGCGTCACCTCAAACAGATACGCACGTACCGCCGGGTTTTCCGTCCGCAGTTTGGGCAGTGAGCCGTGTCCCCACCAGCATTCGTAATTGGGACGGGAAGGGGGACCGACGGGAAAACTGCGTATGGTGTACCAGTCCTTGTACAGTGATCTCTCCCCTTTTGACCGGACATCGGCGAAAGCGAAGAAAGCAATACCGGTGTGGTTGAACACGCCGTCGATCACCACGCGGATGCCGCGGGCATGGCATGAATCCAGCAGCCTCTTGAATGTCGCATCATCCCCGAAATGCGGATCGATGCGCATGTAGTCAGTTGTGTTGTACTTGTGATTCGTCGTCGCTTCAAAGATAGGATTCAGGTAGAGCGCATTCGCCCCGAGATCCTGAATGTGGTCCAGGTGGTCGATGATCCCCTGCAGATCGCCGCCGAAGAAATTGCGCCCAGTGGGTTTTCCGCCCCATGGCTCGACACCGCGGGGGTCGTTTGCTTTGTCGCCGTTGGCAAACCGTTCGGGGAAAATCTGGTAGAAGACCGCGTCCTTGACCCATGCGGGAACAAAGCCGGCGGCTTCCTGCGGCAGTGCCGTGGCTACCATGAGCAACGCTCCGAGGAACAGGCAGAGAGGTATCCGGACCGGCACGCGGCGGAATTCATTGCAGCAAACCGACTTCTGTGCAACAGGAGTGGCATTCACGGTTCACTATAGAGATTGTGGTTCTGAAATGCAATGCTTGCTTTGGTCGCGAATCGTGCTATATTCTTCTGCATCGTCACAACCCGCACGAACGATATGAAAAAGCGTCAAGACTCACCGCGCCGTACGGTGCAGGAACAACTCAGTGCATCCCGGCGCAGTGCTTTTCTGGTGATCACGTTTACGTTTCCGTTTGTCTTCCTTGTTCTTCTCGAAGCAGGACTGTGCTTCTTTCACTATGGACCCGACCTTTCGCTCTTCATCACACAGGAACTGCACGGCCGCACATATCACATCATGAATCCGGCGGTTCGCCACCGGTACTTCTCGCGGATTTCGTTTTCACCTTCGACGTCGCCCGACTACTTTCTTGTGCCAAAACCGGTGGGCACGTACCGCATCTTCTGCCTTGGCGGCTCTACAACCGTGGGTTTCCCTTACTGGTTCAACGGTGCTTTCTCATCCTTCCTTCGTGACCGGCTGCGGAGCACCCTTCCGGACCGCTCGATCGAGGTCATCAATCTCGGCATGACCGCCACCAACAGCTATACCGTCGTCGATATTGCCGGGGAAGTGTTGGATTATGAGCCGGATCTCGTTATTGTCTACGACGGCCACAATGAGTTCTACGGTGCACTTGGAGTTGCGTCGCGTGAGTCAATGGGAGGCTCACGATGGCTGTCACGCCTCTCTCTCGCACTCGCGCATATCCGCATGTATCAACTCGCTCTCGATGTCTCTGCCGCGTTCGGAACCCTCTTCGGCGACGAGGACGACATGGCATTTCGCGGCACC
>DAINBR010000251.1:0-5433 GCA_036732865.1 Bacteroidota bacterium
ACCTCAGCCGTAAGACGGTTGAGCAGTTGATTGCGTGCGCCGCCTCCTACGATGTGAAGGGAGCTCACGCGCGCACCCGCAAGGCAATCCAGTCGCTCAAGGGCCAGGCGGTATTTCAGGGCTAGACTTGTCAGTATGCATCGAACGGTGGCACCTTCGGTACCGGGCGGTGTCTGTCCGGTTCGCTCGCAGAATACCCTGATCCGTTGCTCCATGTCTCCCGGTGCATAGAACATGGGGTGATCGGGATCAATAAGCGCGCCGCCCGCATCGCTGGCTTCTGCAAGTGCAACAAGTTCGGCGTGCGATCGTTCACGGCCCGCGGCTTTCCACTGACGCTGACATTCCTGCAGTATCCAGAGTCCCATCACATTCCGCAGCAGCCTGTAGGTCCCCCCGACCCCTCCCTCGTTTGTGAAGTTCCAGTTCATCACTTTGGGATCGAGGCACGGACGGCCGATCTCGGCCCCCAGGAGAGACCATGTCCCGCTGCTGAGGTAGGCGCTTCCCGCTCCTGAAAGCGGGGTGGCCACTACTGCCGATGCAGTATCATGGCTGGCAACGGCGATGACAGGAAAGGGGTCAATGCCAAGGTCAGCTGCGATCGATCGCGACAACATGCCCCGGATGGCGCCGGGAGGGGAGGGAACTTCGAACAGATGTTCGGGCAGATCCATTACTTTGAGAAGTTGCGAGCTCCACGTGCGAGACGCCGCGTCCAGCATTTGGGTCGTGCTCGCATCGGTATACTCCGTTCCTCTCACTCCAGTCAGAAGATAGGCAAGCAGATCGGGCATCATCAGGAAACTGGATGCACTCTCCAGGATTGCAGGTGCTTCGAGCCGTGTCGCGAGCAGCTGATAGAGTGTATTAAACGGTTGAAAAGCCACACCGGTCAGAGCGAAGATCTGCTCACGGGGCATTCTTCTAAAGGCCTCTGCGAACATGCCGTCAGTCCGGGGATCGCGGTAGTGATACGGATTGCCAAGCAGCTCACCCCGCCTGTCCAGAAGTCCAAAATCCACTCCCCATGTGTCGATGCCCATGGAGGTGATCGGACCGCCGGCTTCACTTGCTCCCTTTCGAATTCCCTCCTGGATTTCCGAAACAAACCGGAGAACGTCCCAGTACATCCGGCCTGCACAATAGACCGGGCCATTGGGAAATCGGTGGATGGTCTCGACGCTCAGCCGCCGGCCATCATAGCGCCCGAGGATTGCACGGCCGCTACTTGCACCGAAATCAAAACCAAGGAGTTGTAGGGTTCTGGTTGCCATGGGTTTGGAGAGGGAGTGGCCCGCTCATGCATTAAGCTACAGCGCCGAGTCACTGAGCGGCTTTGGAAAGGAAAAACCGAAAAGCCCGGGGTTTTCACAAATACATGCTGCGGAGACGATCATGAACACGTAGTCGTACGTCTGCTTCGGGATCTTTCCCCTGTAAGCGGTCAGGAATTTCCAGAAGTTGCGTTCCCGCGGGTTCTCCGGAAGCTGACGGACAAGCTTCTTCACGGTATTGTGACCCCAATTATAGGAGGCCATCACCAGCAGGCCCGAGGCCTGAGCTTCCGTGTTGTAAATGTCTCGGATGTACTTCGCAGCCGCCCGAGTCGCTTTGACGACCCTATGCCTCTCGTCGCGGGGATCCATCCGTGCAAATTCTTTAAGGGGACCTGTCTTCAGACCGTACTGCGTAGCGGTCATGGGTATGAACTGCCACATCCCCTTGGCAATCCCGTAATCGGTCGGAGGCCCGACCGCCGCACTATCAAACTCACTTTCCTGCAGGGCAAGGAAAAAGAATTGCGGCGGCATATGCTCTTCCATCAATGTCCTGGCTATGAGCTTCGAATACCCGAGTTTCTCCGCCCGAGCAAGCGAACGCGCGAGCCGGCTCGAAAGTTTCCAGAGGCCTATATACCGCTTCACCTCGCCGACAAAATCCGGTGGCATCGTGAGTTCGCATTCGCCGAACACCCTTGCGACCTGGAGGATCGTCCGGTTGCCTTCATCCATCCCTTCTTTGTAGACCCCGAGCTCGCTGACATACTTGTCGTAGGTGGCGTTCAGCTGCGACAAACGCGAGCGGGACGCGAGCAATTCAGATCTTGAAAGAGTATCGCCCCGCTCGGTGATCCGTTGTTCGAGCCGGGCAAGGGCAAGCTCGAACTCCTTCATCTCATAGAACACGTCTTGCGCCAGGGCCTGCTGTTTTTCGACCTGCCGGTGTTTGATATACGCATAGCCGCCGGCACCCGCTGTGACAACGGCCAGAACCGCAATTATCCAACCGTACTTCCTCGCTTGCATGCGGAGAAACCGGGTAAGCAGCCGGTGGGTCGCCAGCCGGTGTTCACCCACAGGAACGTAACCACCCGCACGAAAAGCCTGACGCACCGCTTTTGTGAGGACATGATGCGGCATAGTCTGCACATCGAACATCAACACCTGGCCACCCATGCCAAACAATATCTGGGTCTGACTCTCCAGTTCGAGAGTATCAATGGGTTGTCCGTTGAGATACGTCTCTCCCTTGCCGCTCTTATCGCGAAGCCACCAGCTCCCTTTCTCGAACCAGACTTCTGCGTGCACAGCACTCACGTCAGTGTCTTGAAGTACAACTTCACATTCCAGGGAATTGCCGATGAGGAACCGATCGTGGAACTTCAGGGTGAGCTCAGGAGTGCCGTCGCGGACAAACGTGACATAGATCGTGGGGCGGACAACGGAACTCAGCGGGTTTGAGCGTGGCTGATCCATTACTTAAATGTACAAAACCGGCTTGCAAGCATCAAGTCAATAGTCTTGTGTTTCTCTCTCCCCATTGCTATACTCCATAAGCTTCGCCCCATAAATCACCCACTGCAGGCACTCCCATGAGGTTCCGCACTCTCGGCAGGACGGACATTCAGGTCTCGGAAATCGGTTTTGGCGCCTGGGGAATCGGGGGTACCATGTGGCTGGGGGCAACGGACGATGAGTCCCTGTGTGCCCTCCACCGGGCAGCCGATCTTGGCATCAATTTCATTGACACGGCCTATGTGTACGGCGAAGGCCATAGTGAAGACCTCATCCGGCGATTCCTGCGGGAGCGCAAGGAACCGCTCGTCGTGGCCACGAAGATCCCCCCGAAGAACATGACTTGGCCCGCAAAACCCGGCTGCCCGCTTTCGGAAGCCTTTCCCTACGGTCACATCATCAAATGCACGGAAAAGAGCCTGGAGCGACTGGGTGTCGACACCATTGATCTCCAACAGTTCCACGTCTGGCAGGATGATTGGACGAACGTCTCGGAATGGTATGAAGCCGTCAGCACGCTGAAAGCGGAAGGCAAGGTCCGGCATTTCGGTATCTCCATCAATGACCATCAGGCTGAGAATGCCCTTCAAGCCGTCCGTTCAGGCAAAATCGACACTGTCCAGGTAATATTCAATATTTTTGACCAGACGCCTCAGCAGTCGTTGTTGCCGCTCTGCGCGAAACAGAACGTCGGCGTGATTGTGAGAGTCCCGTTCGACGAAGGCGGCCTGACCGGTGCGATCACACCCGAAACGACATTCCCCCCGGGCGACTTCCGCAACCGGTATTTCCGAGGGGATCGCAAACAACAGGTCGCCGAACGGGTGGGACGGCTGGAGAAGCTCCTGGGCGAGGAGGCTTCGTCTCTCCCGGAACTCGCCCTCAGATTCTGCCTGCAACCTTCAGCAGTGTCCACCGTCATCGCCGGCATGCGCAGGACGAGGAATGTCGAACGCAATTGTGCCGTCTCTGACGGCCGCAAGCTCTCCTCTGCACTGATGGCAACGGTCCGTCAACATGCATGGGAGCGAAATTTCTACTGATCCGTGGGGGAACCACTCGATATCGCTGAGGAAAACCAATGGCTTCGCATTGTCACAGTCTCCAGAAAGAGTCGTGGCTGCTCTTCATCACAGCCGCGGTGCTCGCCGGTTGCATCACCACACAACCAACCACTGAGGAATACCGCACGGCGCTTGGTGACGCGATTCAGAAGCGCGCAGTAAAATTCCCTGCCCCTCCCGGAACGAAAATTGACTCCATCATGGTGAACGACACGTCCCGCACCCTCGACGTGTTCCTCAGTCGGGAGTTCTCCGCGATGCCATTCCGTCAGCCCGATGTCGACACGATCTATGCGGGAATGCGGGAGTTCTTCGGCGAGAGGTTCAGCGGCTATCGCTACAGCATCCGGACGCTCCGCACCCCCATCGAAGAACTCATCCCGAATCTCTACAGGCAGGACCCGGCGCGCTACGACAAGAAAAGGATACCGGTTAACCGTTCTTCACTTGTTGAACCGGTGGTCTCACGCACGGGCCGTCTGTCCGTACCCATCCGCGGGCTTCTCAATCGCAACATTTCCCTCTGGCACAGTCACGGTTGGTACTACAATAACACTGAGAAACGATGGGAGTGGCAACGGCCCCGGCTTTTTCAGTCGGTGGAAGATCTTGGCCCGCTCTCCTTCACGCTTCCCTATCTTATTCCGATGCTCGAAAATGCGGGTGCCCGTGTTTTCGTGCCGCGTGAACGCGATGTGCAGATACATGAAGTAATTGTCGACAACGATTCGCTCTCGTCATCCTACGTTGAGCACACCACAGGGCTGAGGCGCGGCTGGGAGACCATCACTCCAGGTTTTTTGCCCTCGCACACACTCGCAGGCAACACGAACCCATTCCGGATGGGAACGGCACGTCGGGCGCTGAGCGACTCCGGGGCTTCCGCGGAAATCCGGTGGATACCCGTCGTACCCGAATCAGGCGACTACGCCGTGTCGATCTCCTTCGCGATGGCCGACAGTAATGTGAGCGATGCAGAGTACACTGTGTTGCATGCCGGCGGCAGCACAACCTTCCGCGTCAACCAGCGAATCGGCGGAGGCACCTGGCATGCCCTCGGGGTATTCAAATTCCGCGCCGGCATGCATCCGGATAGCGGCCAGGTTGTTCTCACCAACCGGAGCAGCCAGCCGGGCAGATATGTCACTGCGGATGCGGTCCGTTTTGGCGGAGGCATGGGAGTGGTCGAACGGGGTGGCGCGGCAAGCGGCCGCCCGCGATTCACCGAAGGTGCCCGCTACTACCTGCAGTCCGCTGGCATGCCGGACACGCTCGTGTACAGTCTGAACAACGACATCAATGACTATAAAGACGACTACCAGAGCCGCGCGGAGTACGGCAACTACCTCTTCGGTGCACCCTTTGGTCCGAACAAGGACAGATCAGTGCCGGGCCTCGGCATCCCCATGGATCTTTCGCTCGCGTTCCACACGGACGCGGGCATTACGTCGAATGACACAACCGTCGGGACATTGTCCATCTACAGCATCGAGGCCTTCGATTCATCCCTGACGTTCCCTGACGGCGTCTCGCGCCTTGCCAACCGGGATTTTGCCGACATCATGCAATCG